>JBKPBU010000301.1:0-7995 GCA_046727015.1 Candidatus Methylomirabilota bacterium
AGCTTGCCCGGATAGATGACGAACCCGCGGCGCGACAGCCGGTCGTAGAAGCTCTCGAAGTTGAACTTCGGATCAGCCGGCATCCGCACCGTGACGATGATCGGCGCCTGGAGAGCGTCCGGCAAGAGGGTCTCGAATCCGAGCGCGCGCAGCCCCTCGACCAGGATGCGGCAGTTGTTGGCGTAGCGCGCGCCCCGCCCCGCCACCCCGCCTTCGGCCGCGTGTTCGGCCAGCGCCTGGTCGAGCGCGGCCAGCACGTGGGTCGGCGGCGTGAAGCGCCACTGGCGGGTCTTCTCCATCGCCACCCACTGGTCGTAGAGATCGAGGGACAGCGAGGAGGCATTCCCCCTGGCCCCCTCGAGCGCCGACCTTCGGATGATGGCGAAGCCAACCCCGGGCACCCCTTCCAGGCACTTGTTGGATGACGCCACGAGGCCGTCGTACGATGTGGCCGCCGCGTCCAGAGGCAGGGCGCCGAACGCGCTCATCGCGTCTACCAGCAGCCGCCGACCCCGGCGCCCCGTCACCGCCGCGATCTCCTCCACGGGATTGAGCACGCCCGAGGTGGTTTCGCAGTGGACCACCACGACGTGCGTGATGGCCGCGTCGGCCGCGAGCGCCGCGTCGAGAGCCGCCGGATCGACCGGCGTGTCCTCCGGCGTTTCGAGGACGACGCGGTCGCGGCCCAGGTACTCGCACATGCGGACCATGCGCGTGCCGTACGATCCATTGATGAGAACGGCAAGCTTGCCCGAGCGGGGCACGAGAGTGCCGATCATCGCCTCGACGATGAAGGTGCCGCTGCCCTGGAGCGGCACGCAGACGTGGGTGCCCTGGCCGCCCGCCAGCTCCACCAGCCGCTCCCGCACGCGCGCATTCAGCTTGATGAACTCGGCGTCGCGCGAGCCCCAGTCGTGGAGCATCGCCTCCTTGACGGCGCGGGAAGTCGTGAGCGGCCCCGGCGTCAGCAGCCAGGGATCGCGTCGCGGCTCGGTCATCGCGATGCCCCTCTCTCGTCTAGCCCTTGATCCGGTGGCCGGCCGGATCGTAGGGAGCCTTGAGGCCGCCGCGCGCGCTGAAGCGGTCGCCGGCGATCTCGATCTCGAAGCGTGCCGTCGCGAGATAGGCCGCGTCCACGCCGGGCCGTTTGACGTAACCCATGGCGACCGCGCGGCCGAGGGTGTGGCCGTAGGCGGCGGAGGTGGTGGAGCCCACGATGGCGCCCTCGCACCAAATCGGCTCGTCGCCCCACGGCAGCGCTTCGGGGTCGTCCAGCACGAAGCCGACGAGCCGCTTCTCGAGCGGCTTGTCGCGCTGAGCAAGGAGCGCGTCCCGGCCGATGAACGGCACCGGCTTGTCGAAGCGGACGGCGAAGCCAAGTCCCGCCTCGAGCGGCGTGTCGTCGGTGGTCAGCTCGCGCCCCCAGGCACGGTAGGCTTTCTCGACCCGCAGCGACTCGATGGCGTAGTAGCCCGCGTCCGCGAGCCCGAGATCGCCGCCGGCCGCGTGAAGCGCATCGTACACGCCGGCGGCGAACTCGACGGGCACGTAGAGCTCCCAGCCGAGCTCGCCCACGTAGGTGATGCGCGAGGCGCGCACGAGGGCCCGCTCCAGCCAGATCTCGCGGCTCGTCGCGAAGGGGAACGCCTCGTTCGAGAGATCCGCCCGCGTGAGTCGAGCCAGGAGGTCGCGAGCGCGCGGCCCCATCACGCCCAGCACCGCGTACGCGCCGGTGACGTCGGTGAGGGTGGCGCGGGCGCCGTCGGGGATGTGTCGCCGTATCCAGTCGGCGTCGCGCGTCGTTTGGGCCGAGCCTGTCACGATCAGGTACGCGTCGCCGCCGAGCCGGGTGACGGTCAGGTCGCTCTCGAAGCCGCCGCGCTCGTTGAGCATACCCGTGTAGACGATCCGCCCCGGCTCCACCGCCACGTCGTTGGCGCAGAGCCGCTGGAGCGTGGCCTCCGCGTCGGGACCCTCCAGCCTGAACTTGGAGAACGAGGTCTGGTCGAAGACGGCGACGGCCTCGCGGCACCCGCGGTGCTCGGCCGCGACGTACGGGAACCAGTTCTGCCTGCCGAAGGAGTAGACCGTCTCGAGGGGGACACCCTCGGGAGCAAACCAGTTGGCGCGCTCCCAGCCCATCTTGTTGCCGAAGCAGGCGCGCCGGTCG
The DNA here is from genome assembly GCA_046727015.1 of Candidatus Methylomirabilota bacterium. Taxonomy (GTDB): domain Bacteria; phylum Methylomirabilota; class Methylomirabilia; order Rokubacteriales; family CSP1-6; genus AR37. The sequence continues at coordinate 2,171 of JBKPBU010000301.1, forward strand.
CGAAGGCGCTCGTACAGGGGCGAGAGGCGAAGTCCGCGGCCGGTCTCGAGCTCGCGGTTCGGAAACGCGATGAAATAGTGCACGCCCACGCCTTCGCTGGCGCGCTCTCGCAGGAACTCCGGGCTCCCGTGGAAGGGCGCGAACCGGCGAATGTCGGCCTGCCACAGGTCCATCGGCGGCCGGTCCTCGACGATCCACTCAGCCAGCGCGCGCCCCGCCCCACCCGCCGCGGCGATGCCGCCCGAGCAGAAGCCGGCGCCGACGTAGTAGCGGCGGACCTCGGCGGCCTCGCCCAGGATGAAGTAGTTGTCGGGCGTGAAGCTCTCGGGGCCGTTCATGAGCAGGCGCACCTGGGCGGAGGCGAGCGCGGGCACCCGCTGGATGGCGTTCTGCATCAGGATCTCGAACTTGTCCCAGTCCTCCGGCAGCGTGCCGAAGCTGAAACCCTCGGGGATGCCGCCCATGCCCCAGGGCTTGGCCCACGGGTCGAAGCCGCCCATTAAAAGACCAGCGACCTCTTCTTTGAAGTAGATGTGCCCGTCCGCGTCTCGCATCACGGGCAGGTCGGAGCTGACGCCGTCGATCGGATTGGTGACGATGTACATGTGCTCGCAGGCGTGGAGCGGGACGGTCACGCCGCTCATGCGGCCGAGCTCGCGCGCCCACATACCCGCGCAGTTGACGACGGTCTCGGTGACGATGGGGCCCTGGGATGTCTCGACGCCCGCCACCGCGCCGCGCTCGAGCCGGACACCGGTGACCTTGACGCCCTCGTGGATGGCGGCGCCGCCGGCCCGCGCGCCGCGCGCCAGCGCCTGGGTGATGTCGGCCGGGTTGGCCTTGCCGTCGCCGGGGATCCACACGGCGCCGACCAGGTCGTCGGTGCGCATCAGCGGGTAGCGCTCGCCCGCCCTCTTGGCGCTGATCACTTCAGCCTCGATGCCGTAAGAGCGCGCGAGCGCGGCGTTGCGCTCGAGCTGCACCATGCGCTCGGCCGTGCGCGCCACGGAGACGCTGCCGCAGCGCTTCCATCCCGTCGCCTGGCCCGTCTCGGCCTCGAGCCGGGCGTAGAGGTCGGCGCTGTAGCGGATGAGCCGAGTGAGATTGCTCGAGCTTCGCAGCTGCCCGATGAGGCCCGCGGCGTGCCACGTCGTGCCGCCGGAGACGCTGCCCTGCTCGAGCAGCACGACGTCGCTCCAGCCGAGCTTCGCCAGGTGGTAGGCGACGCTCGTGCCGATGATGCCGCCGCCGATGATGACTACACGCGCGTGACTCGGGATCAACTGGCGTGGTTCAGCGCGAGGTCGAAGATATCGAAGTTTCTCAACCGGAGCGCCTTGGGCAGACCGACCAGCGGCCGGCTGAACACCAAAGGCACCGTTTGCTCGGAGAGCCCGCCGTGGGAGCGGAGGGGCGCATCCAGCCCCGAGAGATCATGCTTCGCCGCGCTGGTGCCGATAACGGCGTGGCGCGCGGAAATGGCGATGAGATCGCCCATGCGGTCCGGCGGCAGCTCGAAGCGCCGGCACCCTTCCTCCCGGTCGAGGACGAGCTCCATGCCCGGCAGCGCGGCGACACTGGGCGCCGCCGCGCGCGGGTTGGCGCCCTCAGGGAGGTAGACCGTGGCGAAAGAGCCGAGCGCGCCGTGGTGGACCACGTACGGGTCAGTGATGGGCAGGATCACCCGGGCGCGGCCCGTGCCGAGCCAGCCGTCGAGCACATCCTGGAGGTAGATGACCTGGGGGGCGCCGTTGTCATCCGTCTTGCCGTTCATGCCGTGGTCGGCGGTGAGGGCGATCGCCGCGCCCATGGCGTCGAGCATGGCGAGGTAGTGGTCCATCATGCGATAGAAGTCGTTGGCCTGCGGCGTCCCCGGCGCATGCTTATGCTGGACGTAGTCCGTGGTCGACAGGTAGAGGATGTCGGGCCGCGCCGACTCCATGAGCTTGACGCCCGCCGCGAAGACGAACTCGCTGAGATCGGCGCTGTACACCGACGGCAGCGGCCGCCCGACGAACCCGAGCGCGTTGTCGATACCGTGCTCGGCCACGGACGTCTCGTCCGCCTTCTCCGACGAGAAGCAGGTTCCCCGCATCCCGTGCCCGAGCAGCCTCCGGAGCTTGTCCTTTGCCGTGACGACAGCCACGGAGGCCCCGGCCTCCGAGAAGGCCGCGAGGATGGTCCCGCAGCGGAGATACTTCGGATCGTTCATCATGACTTCGGCGCCGGCCTCTCGATCCCAGAAGTAGTTGCCGCAGATGCCGTGCACTGCGGGCGGCACGCCCGTCACGATGGACAGGTTGTTCGGATTCGTGAAGCTCGGGATGACCGCAGAGCCCAGCAGGCTTTCCCCGCGCGCGGCGGCCGTGGCGAAATAGGGCATGGCCCCGGCCAGGAAGGCCTGGGCCAGGTAGTCCGGCTCGCAACCGTCGACGCAGACGACCACGAGGGGACGGGCCGGCCAGCCGTATGCGCGCCCGTTGACGGTGATCGGTCCGTTGCCTCGCGCCATGCCGTCCTCTCTATGTCTGGCAGCGACCGCGGGCGAGGTGGGAAACCGCAGTCGGGCGGTGCTCGGAGTAGAGGCGGCACACGGCTTCCGCCACGCACGGCCAACGGTGGTCGGCCGCCCAGCGGGAGGCATGCAGACCGAGGCGCGCTCGGGTCTCCGGGTCGTGGAGCAGCAGCTCGAGACGCTTGGCGAGGGCGGCCGGGTCCCCTTCCGGCACGAGATAGCCCGTCACGCCGTCCTTCACCGTCGTCGTGAGCCCGCCCACCCGAGAGGCGACCACGGGGCTGCCGCAGGCCATGGCCTCGAGCGCCACCATGCCGAAGGACTCGTAGTAGGACGGCATGACCGTGGCGTCGGCCGCCGCGTAGAACAAGCGGAGCCGTCGCTGGGGCTGCGGCCCCAGAAAGCGCACGCGGTCGTTGAGTCCAAGCGCGGCCACGCGCGACCGCAGCTGCAAGCCGTGGCCCGAGACGGTGTGCCCGGGATCGGGCTCGTCCGAATCGCCTCCGACGATGTACAGGCGCGCCACGCCGCCCAGACGCGCCATGGCGTCCAGCAGCGTCTCGAGCCCCTTGATCGGCTGGAGCCGGCCCACGTAGAGGAGCATGGGGTCGGGCGGCAGCTCGAGGAGGTCCTTGGCCGTGCTCTGGGACATCGGCTGGAAGAGCTCGGTGTCCACGCCGCAGGGGATGACGGCGATGCGCGCGGACGGGGCGCCGTAGTGCCAGACGAGGTGCGCGCGCTCGACCACGTTCGCGGCCACGATGCGGTCGGCTCCCGCGACCACACGAGACTCCTCGGCGATCCTCAGCTCCGGCTCCAGATCGTCGGGTCCCTGCGCCACGGAGTTCTTGAGGCGGCCGAGGGTGTGGAACATCTGGACGAGCGGTACGCCCCAGCGCTCGCGCAGCTCGAGGCCCGCCACACCCGAGAGCCAGTAGTGCGCATGGACGACGTCGTAGTCGATCCCCTCAGCCCAGCGATGCGCCTCGATGCCATCGACGAACTCGGCCAGATGCCGATGCTGGACCTCGCGCGGCATAGGCGCCTGGGGACCCGCGGGCAGATGGATGACGCGGGCGCCCTCGCCGAGCTCGGCGACGCGGGGGATGGCGGCGTTCTGCGAACGCGTGAAGACGTCCACGGCCACGCCCATGCGCCCGAGCTCTCGCGCCGTCTCCCGAACGTAGACGTTCATGCCACCCGTTTCCTTCCCGCCGAGCGCCGCCAGGGGGCAGGTGTGGACGCTGAGTACCGCGATGCGGAGGCTCACGGCGTCACCCGCACGCGGAAGAGATCCTGGGGCGTGGGTCCGAAGGCATACTTGTAGGCCTCTTCGCCGCGCAGGAAGTCGAACTCGGGAATGCTGCGGCTGATCGCGTCACGGATCACGTGGGCGAGGAGAACGATACCCGGGGCGAGTTTCGCATGAAGGGGGTCGAAGCCCGAATTGTACAGCCCGACCGAGCCCTGGGACGAAGCCAAATACTCGAGACAGAGGAAGCTCGCCACGGCGGTCCCGTCGCAGTCGAGAAACCACAGCCGCGCCCAGCCCGCCGCCGCCAAGGCGTGCGTCGCATCACGGAAAAACGCCTCCATGCGCTCGTCCATGAAGCGCCCCTTGCCGGCCTTCGAGAGGCGGTGCAGGCTCAGGAAGGCGGTCAGCGCGCTATCCCACCCTTCGGGCGAGGCGTGGGAGCGCACGGAGGTCCCGGGCAGCTCGCGCTCCAGCTTTCGGATTTTGCGCCGCAGCTCGTGGCGGTCCTTGCCCGAGAGACGCTCGAGGTAGGCGTCCCAGGAAGCGGGCAGCTCGAGCACGGGGCAGCGGTCCTCTCGCTCGACCTGCGCCCGGATCCCCGCGGCGTCGCAGAGCCGCGGCAGGATCTCGAGCGTGGGCGACGCGGCGCGGATTGCGTGGAGGTCCCACTCCGCGGTCTCGCCGGCGCGGTGCTGGAGCAGGGCCTGCCAGACGTCCGCCTCGCGACCGGCAGGGACGATCACGTCCAGGTAGTCTGAGACATCCACCCCGCCCACGAAGCGCCTCAACCCGGCGCTCTCGTCGTAGAGCGGCAGCACGCCCGCCAGCATCCCTGCGTCATCGGTCACCCGGAGCAGGTGCAGCGGCCGTCCCGCCAGGAACGCCCGGGCCCAAGCCGTCTGCCACTGCCAGGAGAGAAACACCGAGGGGTAGCGGGCCTGGGCGAGGAGCCCGTTCCAGCGGCCCTCGTCCAGGCTCTCGAAGCCCGGCAGCACTTCAACCTTCATCGCCGCCTCCGGCCTCGCTGAGACTGGTCTCGCCGTCACTGTCCGGCTCTCCGCCGGGACGGTCCTCGTCCGTCCCGCCGCCCCCGGAGGCCTCCTCCATGGCCGCGTCGAGATCGTCCCCCAGGTCCTCGCCCATCTCGTCGCCCATGCGCTTGACGAAGCGGGCGACGGCCTGCGGATCGTTCTCGTCCAGATCCCCGTACTGGGACGGGTCGGCGGCGGCTTCAAGGCGGGCGTCTTCGGACTTGGGCGTGGCGAAACGGGACATGAGGCGGGAAAGCTCAACGCTGCCGCAGCGCGGACATCGCGGGACCTCTCGGGACGCGAGCGATCGGACAAGCAGGCTCACGCGGCGGCTGCAGCCCCGGCACTCGTATTCGTAGATGGGCACCCTGGATTCTTGCCTTTCCCAGCCTTGAGATGGATTATCGCATCATGCGGATGCTGTGGGAGATCCTGGCGGCTCGCCCACGGTGAAATAAAAGGAGGCGCCCGCCGGGCTTCCCTCTGACCAGATGCGGCCGCCGTGGCGCTGCACGATCCGCTGCACCATGGCGAGGGCGAGTCCCGCGCCCGGCCACTCGTCAGCGCTGCGCAGCCGCTGGATCGCCCCGGGGAGAGGCCCCGCATAGGCGCGATCGAAGCCGCCGCCGTCGTCCCGAACCAGGTAGGCCTGGCACCCCTCCCACCTGGTCTCCCCGAACTCGATGCTGGCTTTTGACCGTCCCTTCGTGAAGGCCCACGCATTGCCGATGAGGTGGGTAAGCGCCTGGCGCAGGAGCATGGGGTCGCCGACGGCGGTCAGACCCCGGGCGATGGTCACGTTGACCTTGCGCTCGGGCTCGCGGGTCCGGAGCGTCTGCACGATGGTCTCGGCCAGCGCCGAAAGGTCGATCGCGCTACGCCGCATCTGCCCTCCCTGGGCCCGCGCAAGCTCGAGCAGGCTCTGCGCCATCCGCTCCAGGGCTCCGCTGCTGGCGGCCAACCGAGTCAAGCTGTCGCGTCCCGCGGCGTCGAGCTTGAGCCCGTAGCCCGCCAGAAGCGCCTG
>JBKPBU010000302.1:0-3375 GCA_046727015.1 Candidatus Methylomirabilota bacterium
CTGAACCGCCGCGTCACGAGCTGCCGTCTATGCGCGCGCCTGGTGCGGCATCGCGAGGCGGTCGCGGCCGCACCGCCGCGGCGGTACCACGGGCAGCACTACTGGGCGCGGCCGCTCCCGGGTTTTGGCGATCACCGGGCCCGCGTGCTGGTGGTCGGGCTCGCTCCCGCCGCTCACGGCGGCAATCGCACGGGGCGCATGTTCACGGGGGACAGGAGCGGCGACTGGCTCTTCCGTGCGCTGTACGAGGCCGGCTTCGCGAACCAGCCGACCTCGCTGCACGCCGGCGACGGTCTGACGCTGAGGGGAGCGTACATCACGGCGGCTCTCCGCTGCGCGCCCCCCGCGAACAAGCCGCTTCCTGGCGAGATGCGCCGCTGCCAGCCGTACCTGCTCGAGGAGCTGGCGCTGCTCCGCGAGGTGCGCGTGGTGGTGGCGCTCGGCAAGATCGGCTGGGACGCGTATCTCCGAGCGCGCCGGGAGGCCGGGCTGCGGCTGCCGCGCCCATTGCCTCGCTTCGGCCATGCCGCGCGCTCGGCGATGCCGGACGGCACCGTGCTGCTGGGCTGCTTCCACCCGAGTCAGCAGAACACGTTCACGGGCAGGCTCACTCGCCCGATGCTGCGTCAGGTCTTCAAGACCGCGCAGCGTCTGGCGGGCCGCGCCGGCGGGGCCGGGGGCTCCCTCCCCGGACCACACTGAGTCGCATCCCGCATTCCGCTCTCTACGCCGCCACGAGATTTGGGTTCTCGGCTTCGAGAATCCCCGCAGAAGATATGGGTCCGGGGAGGGAGCCCCCGGCCCCGCCGGCGCTACGGTTTCCCGGTATGGATAATGAGGCCGCCGAGCACGATGAGGGCGCCGCCGAGCCAGAGTGAGAGCGACGGGCGTTCGTCGCCAGCGAGGAAGGCGATCGCCTGGCTCACGATGAAGAAAACGGCGATGTAGAGGCCGAGAGTTCGGCCGAAGCCCCACGTTGGCTGGTTCACGAGTAGGCCGTAGCCGGCCAGGACGAGGGCGCCCGCGACGAACCCCCAGCGCCGCCCGCCGAGTCCCATGCGCATCAGGAAGTCGCCCGAGACCTCGAGGACCGCCGCCAGGGTCAGATAGATGATCGTCACCCGATACCTCCGCGTCTAGAGTTCGCACAGCCGGCGCCGTGGTTGCCGCGCGTCGGGGGCCGTAGCATAATCCTTTCGTGCCCTTTCGACACACCCTCCGGGCTTGCTCGCTTGCCGTGGTCCTGCTGGCCCCTTCCGCGGTTCATGCCGCCACGGCGCCGCTCGTGACGGAGGCGACGCTCGACAACGGCCTTCGCATACTCGTTCTGGAAGATCACCGGAGCCCGATCGCCACCGTTCAGACGTGGTACCGGGTCGGCTCGCGCAACGAGATCCCGGGGGCGACCGGGCTCGCACATTTCCTCGAGCACATGATGTTCAAGGGCACCCCTTCTCACGGCAAGGGCCAGTTCTCGCGCATCGTGGAGGAGAACGGCGGGCAGGACAACGCCTTCACGTCGCACGACGTCACCGCCTACTACGTCGATATCGCCGCCGACCGCGCGGATCTCGTGCTGGGCCTCGAGGCCGACCGCATGCGCAACCTCCTCCTCGACCCGAAGGAGATCGACTCGGAGCGGCAGGTGGTGGCGGAGGAACGGCGCACCCGCACCGAGGACGACCCCGATGGGTATCTCGAGGAGGAGTTCCTCGCCGCGGCCTACAAAGCGCACCCTTACGGCGGGCCGGTGATCGGCTGGATGGACGACATCCAGCGCATCAATCCCCCCGAGCTGCGCGCCTTCTACGATCGCTTCTACCAGCCGAACAATGCCCTGCTCGTCATCGGGGGCGACGTGGACGCGCGTCGCGCGATCGCGAGGGCGCGCGAGACGTTCGGCAGGATCCCGCGGGGCCCGACGCCGCCCCCGATGAACGCCGTGGAGCCCCCGCAGCTGGGCGAGCGCCGCGTGCAGGTCTACAAGGCCGACGCCCGCGCCCCGATCGTCTACATCGGCTTTCACGTGCCCAACTACCGGTCGAAGGACGCGCCGGCCCTCGAGCTGCTCTCGACCATCCTGCAGGAGGGACGGGCCTCGCGGCTGTACCGGAGACTCGTGTACGAGCAGCGGCTGGCGCTCTCCATCGGGGGCGAGTACGAGTACCTCTCGCACGACCCCAACCTCTTCTGGTTTTCGGGCACGCCGCTGCCCGGGCAGACGCCGGAGACCCTCGAGCAAGCCATCATGGCCGAGATCGAGCGCGTGAAGAACGAGCCGGTGCCCGAGGAGGAGATCGAGCGGGCCAAGAACCAGACCGAGGCGGGCTTCGTCTGGCGCCAGGACTCGGTGCACTCGCGCGCCGCGAGCATGGCCCGCTTCGAGATAGCGGGCTCGTGGCGGGATGGCGAAAGCTTCGTGCCGCTGATCCGCCAGGTGACGGCGGCCGACCTGCAGCGTGTGGCCCGCGCGTACTTCCAGGCCGACCGCCGAACCGTCGGTATCCTGCGGCCAGGCGCGCCGCCCGCCGCCGCGGGCCAGTGACCGGCGTGCGCGCCCGATGGGTCAAGGGCGCCGCCGTCCTCGTCCTCCTGATCGCCGTGTCGGTAGCCGTGACATGGGGCGGCCTCCATCGGGGAGGCGTGACGTCCAAGCCGGTCAGCGTGACCGGTACCATCGAGGCGACCCAAGTGGACGTGAGCGTCAAGATCACCGGGCGCATCGTCGAACGCCTCGTCAAGGAGGGGGACAGGGTCACGCGCGGCCAGGTGCTGGTACGCCTCGACGACTCCGAGCTGGCGGCCGACGTGAAGCGCCAGGAGGCGGCGCTGCGGGCGGCCCAGGCGACGCTGCGCGATCTCGAGAAAGGCGCGCGGCCCCAGGAGATCGAGGATGCGCGGGCCGCCGTCTCGAGCGTCGAGGCCACGCGCACCATGACCGAGCGCGAATACCAGCGCACGGAGCAGCTCTTCAAGCAGAACCTGATCGCGGCACAGGACGTGGACCGGGCACGGCAGGCGTACGAGGTCGCGAAGGCGCAGGAGCGGAGCGCCCGGGAGCGGCTGGCCCTCGTGCTCGAGGGTCCTCGACCCGATCAGATCGACGCGGCTCGCTGGCAGGTGACGCAGGCCGAGGCCGCGCTGGCCCAGGCCCGGAGCCGGCTGCGTGAGGCCATCGTGGTTTCCCCGATCGACGGCGTGGTGCTGAGGAAGAACCTCGAGGTCGGCGAGACCGCGAACCCCGGGGTGCCGATCCTGACCCTCGTCGACCCGAAGGACGTGTGGCTGCGCGCCTACGTGCCCGAGACGGAGGTGGGGCGGCTCAAGGTCGGCGACTCCGCCAGGGTCCGGGTGGACGCCTTCCCCGACCGTGTC
>JBKPBU010000303.1:0-1702 GCA_046727015.1 Candidatus Methylomirabilota bacterium
GCCGAGAGCCGAGATCAGCCAGACGTCGGCGGGGCTGACCGTCAGGATGCTGCCGAAGAGAATGGCGAAGAGATCGGCGTTGAAGCCTCGAGCGAGGCTGATCAGCACCACGGCCAGAGCGAATCCTCCCGAGAGAAATACGGCGAGGGCGGCGTCCCCCTGGAGCGCCCCCCGCGAGCGGAGCCTCTCCATCCCGAGCGCTCCCCCCACGGTCACGACGAGGGCGCCCAGGACCGGAGAGGCGCCCACCAGGAGCCCGAGGGCCACGCCGGCGAGCGCGACGTGGGCGAGCGTGTCGGCGATGAGCGAGAGCCGGCGAGGCACCAGGAAGACGCCGATGAGCGGGCAGACGACGGCCATGACGGCGCCCGCCGCGAATGCGCGCTGCATAAAGCCGAATAGCAGGAAGTCGGGCATAACTAGTGGTCGTGGCTGACTATTCGAACCGAGAGACCATACAGGGCGGTCAAGGCCGCATCGCCCAGGAAGTCGCCGGGGCGGCCGTGGAAGATGAGCCGCCGGTTCAGGCAGGCGAGCTTGGTGACTTCTTTGGCGACCACGCCGATGTCGTGGCTGACGAGGACGAGGGTGACCTCGCGCTCGCGATTCAGGTGATGGAGCATGGCATAGAAGGAGGTCTGCGCCTCGGGATCCACGCCTCCCGTGGGCTCGTCGAGAATGATCAGCTCGGGGTCGGACACCAGGGCCCGGGCGATCAGGACGCGCTGCTGCTGTCCCGTCGAGAGCGCGCCGATGCGCGCCCCCGCGTGCGCCTCCATGCCGGCGTGCGCCAGCGCCTCGCTCACGCGCAGTCTCTGCGCGCGGCCCACGCGCTGGAAGACGCCGAGGCCGGCCACGAGGCCGGAGGCAACCACCTCCCGCACGGTCACGGGCAGCGAAGGATCGAGCACGGCCCGCTGGGGAACATAGCCGACTCTCCGCCACTCGCGGAATGAGGCCGGCGGCTGGCCGAAGAGCCGCACCGAGCCTTCCTGAGGCTCGAGGAGTCCCAGCATGACGCGCAGGAGGGTGGTTTTTCCCGAGCCGTTGGGGCCGATGATGCCGAGGAAATCGCCGGGCTCCACGGTCAGGTTGATGCCGTCGAGCACGCGGACCTCGCCGTAGGAGACGCCCACGCCCTCGAGCTCGACGAAGGGGCGCATCAGGTCGCGCTCCACTTGGCATCCCACCACGCGCCGGCCGCCGCGCAGGAGGAGCCGAGAAGGAGGCCGCCGAGCACATCCGACGGCCAGTGAGCGTGGAGCACGAGCCGGGCGAGCCCGACGAGCACGACCATGACGACGACCACCACGGTCAGGCCGACCCGCTGGCCGCGGTTCCAGCGCTCCTTGACGGCGAAGTAGATGGCGATGACGGCGAAGGACACGGCCCCCGTCATGTGGCCGCTCGGGAAGCCCATGGCGGAGCCGCGCGGCCGGGTCCGTCCCACCAGGGCCTTGGCCGCGTGCTCGAACACCGGCGCCACGAGGAGCACGAGCGCGACGAGCCACCAGCGCTTCCTCGCCTCGGGCGAGATTGCGAAGAGCACGAGAGCGGCGGGGAGGAGACCCTTCCAGGAGCCGAACACGTTGGCCCAGGAGAAGAACTCGGTGATGGCCGGCGTCCGGTGCGCCATGACCTCCTCGTAGAGCGTCGAGTCTCCGGGCAGGAGTCCGATGGTGAAGACCAGGACTCCGAGCCC
>JBKPBU010000304.1:0-4550 GCA_046727015.1 Candidatus Methylomirabilota bacterium
GCGAGGAGCAGCGGGATGGCCAGGGCGGCGGCGTGGAAGTCGCGCACGTTGATGCCCTGGAGCGACGGATTCAGCAGATACAGAAGGGCGAACGCCGCCGCCGGTCGCTCGTCGCCCAGCCGCCGCGCCGCGATGCCGAACACGGCGAGGGCGCCAAGCGCGAGCGCCACCGACTGGAAGACCAGCAGCGCGTATGCTCCGGGCGCTACGAGGAAGAACGGCACGAGGAGGTACATGATCGGCGAGAAGTGGTCGCCCCACGCGTGCATCTCGGGCAGGCTGACGTAGGGCCCGGCGCCCCGGGCGAGGTTCCAGGTCAGCTGGACGTAGTAGCCGAGGTCGAGCGCATGCGTGAGCAGGGTCAGGTGTCGCGTCACGGTGACGAAGGAGTAGAGGACCGCGTACACGATCACGCCGATGACGACCACGCGGCGTGGTCGCAGTGACGGCACGGGCACGGGCGCCACCAGGAACCTGAGCGCGAGCACGCCCAGCAGGACAAGGAAGAGCTCCTCGGGGCGCCACCACCAGTGCACGAGCGACGAGAGGACGGCCAGGCCGCAGAGGACGGCGGCGAGGTCGAGGAGGCGGGCCGGGTTCAACTGGCCGTGGACGTCCCCGACCCGGGACCGAGCCGGCTGTACCGCCCCCGGAGGCTCTGCAGCCGCCGTGAGCGCTTGAGCCCGAAACGGTGCAGCAGGTAGCGGGTCACCACCCACAGGATCTTGAGCCCGTAACCGAAGGAAGCGAAAAAGCTCGCGGAGGAAGCCTCGGGGAAGTAGCGCACCGGCACGGCGATCTCCGCGACGCGGAAACGCGCCGTCACGCACTGGGCGATGATCTCCTGGTCGAAGACGAAGCCGTCCGAGTTCATCCTGAAATTCACCGCGTCGAGCACGTCGCGGCTGAACGCCCGGTAGCCCGTGTGGTACTCGGAGAGGTCGAGGCCGAAGGCGATGTTCTCCACGCCCGTGAGGAAGCGGTTGGCGACGTACTTCCACCAGGGCATCCCCTGCGCGATGGCTGAGCCGCCTCCTTTGAGCCGCGAGCCGAGCACGAGGTCCGCGTCTCCCTTGACGATGGGCTCGATCATCTTCGGTACGAGGGTCGGATCGTACTGGTAATCGGGATGGACCATCACCACGATGTCGGCGCCCGCCTTCAGCGCCTCCGTGTAGCAGGTCTTCTGGTTGGCGCCGTAGCCGTAGTTCCTGTCGTGGACGAAGATCTCGAGCCCGAGTTCCCGGGCGATCTCGAGGGTCTGGTCCTTGGAGCCGTCGTCCACGAGGATGACCAGGCTGACCGACTCCTTCGGCAGCTCCTCGTAGGTCAGCCGGAGCGTGCGGCCCGCGTTGTATGCCGGCATGACCACCACGACCTTGGGTTGGGCGGTCGTCATCGCGGTTCCGCGGATGCCCGGCGGCACACGGCCACGAACTGGTAGGCGAGCCCGCCCTTCCAGGCGCGCGCGGCGCCCGCTGACAGCGCGTGGACGGCATCGAGGACGGGGCCGTGAAGGCGGGGCGGGACGACGAGCGGCAGTGGCACGGGGGTGGCGACGAGTTCCTCCACGCTGAGGCCGGCATCCCGGAGGAGCGCCGCGAAGCTCCGCTTCGTGAAGAAGCGCAGGTGGGTGCGGTCGAGGATGCCGCGGTCCGCGTAGTTCCAGCGTCCGAGGGCGAGCGACAGCCGCACCCAGAGATGGGCCACGTTCGGCACCGATACGATCACCCGCCCCCCGCCCGCGAGCGCCCGATCGAGCGCCACCAGGACGGGCAGCGGATCGTTCAGGTGCTCCAGCACGTCTCCGTAGACGATGGCGTCGAAGAAGCCCTGGAGCCGCGGCGCCGCCTGGTCGAGGTCGGCGACGATGACCTCGTGGCATCTCCCCCGCGCCTTGGCCGCCTGGGCCGGATCGCGCTCGAGCGCGGTCACCTGCCAGCCCTGACGCGTGAGAAGCTCCGCGAGGAAGCCGTCGGCGGCCCCGACATCCAGCGCCCGACGGCCGTGCCCATCCCCAAGCCGGGCAAGGATGACGGCGTGGCTCGAATACGGGTCCGACTTGAGCTGATACGGCGAGTCGCTCACCCTACCCCGCCTCAGGACCCTGGCGCCGGCTCGGCAGCCCACGCGCGCCAGCCGTCGAGCCGAGGAAAGTAGATGGCCTCGAGCGCGAGCGAGAGGGCGAAGAGTGCGTAGAAGTCGCCGCGGAGCCCGAACAGCATGAAGAGCACCAGGCCGAGGATCGCCGGCACCTCGGCCAGGGCGGCGGTGATCACGGCGGTCGTGACGAGTCGCCCCGCCTGCGCCGCGGCGCCCACGGCCCGGGACCGGCTCAGGAGAGCCCGGCGTGCGAGGCCGATCAGTCCGGCTTCGAAGACCGCCACCGTCCAGAGCGCGATGCGGAGGGTCGAGGCTCGGGATTCACCGGCGAAACCCTCGAATGGCGCCTGGGAAACGCTGATGATCGCCACCACCAGGGCGTAAAAGAGGGTGCTCGCCGCCATGGCGCCGCAGGTGATCGCCGCGTTCCTGTATGCCGCCTCGAGCCCGCCCGGGCCGATCGCCATGTGAACAGGATAGCACCCGCGCCCGAGCCGCTCCGCATTCGATGGGAGGAGGGCCGCTTATCGCTGGACGCGAACCACGCTGGAGGGCGGCAGACACCCGAGGAAGTCTTCCAGCGCCCGCTCCATGTAGGCGCGGTCTTTGGACTCCAGCGTGATCTTGACCCGGTACTCGGGATTGGAGAGCTCCGGATAGGACCCCAGCAGGAGCTCGGGGTGACGCTCGAGGAGGCTGTTGAGGTGCTCGGCCAGAGAGCTCTCGCCGACACTGACGAAGACGCTGGCCAGGTGGAAGGGCACGTCGCGGAAGAGCTCCTTGAGTCCGTCGAACTTCTTCCTGAACAGCTCGGGCACGCCGGGGAGCACGTAGACGTTCTTCATCACCACGGCGGGAAACACGAGACCGTCCGCCGTCATGGGGTGCGCGCCTTCGGGAATCTCCGCCATCCGGAGCCGCGCGGGATTGAGATGGCCGCCGAGGAAGCCCTCGAGGGCCGCCACCATGCCGGGATCGCGGACCACCGGCACGCCGAACGCGCGCGCCACGCCCTCGATGGTGACGTCGTCGTGGGTGGGCCCGACCCCGCCCGAGGTGAAGACGACGTCGAAGCCCCGGCTGAACTCGATGACCTCGGCCGCGATACGCTCGACCTCGTCGGGGATCACGACGATGCGTCGCACGTCCACGCCGAGCGCGCGAAGCTCGCGGCAGAGGTACACGGCGTTCGCGTCCGCCACCTTGCCGGAGAGAAGCTCGTTGCCGATGAGGATGATGCCAGCCGTCCGACCCATGGGCGGTCCCATGGTAGCACGTGAGCACCGCCGCCTTTACCCGAGATGGTAGAATGCTCGCGCACTTCACCGCACAAGGAGACCGTCACGATGACGACGGACGCGGAACCGATCAGGCTCTCCGGGTGGGCGCTGGTTCTCGGCGCCTCCTCGGGCTTCGGGGCGGCCACGAGCCTGGCCCTCGCCCGGGCCGGCCTCCACATCTTCGGCGTGCACCTCGACCGCAAGTCGACCCTGCCCAACGCGGAACGCCTGGCCGCCGGCATCAAGGCCCTGGGCCGCGAGGCCCACTTCCACAACGTCAACGCGGCCGACGAAGAGAAGCGCGCCGAGGTCGCTTCGGAGATGGAGCGCATCCTCCGCGAGCGCGACGAGCTGGGTCAGGTCCGCGTCATGCTCCACTCCCTCGCTTTCGGGACGCTCAAGCTCTTCATCGCCGATCCCATGAAAGAGGCCGTGACCAAGGCGCAGATGGACATGACCCTCGACGTCATGGCCCACAGCCTCATCTACTGGGCCCAGGAATTGGTCGGCCGCGGGCTCATGGGCCGGGGCGGGCGCATCTACGCAATGACGTCCGCCGGCGGCGCCCGCGTCCTGCCCCACTACGGCCCAGTGTCCGCCGCCAAGGCTGCTCTCGAATCCAATATCCGGCAGCTGGCGGCCGAGCTGGCTCCGCACGGGATCACGGCCAACTCCATCCGTGCTGGCGTCACCGATACGCCGGCGCTCCAAAAAATTCCGGGCAGCGACGCGATCAAGGAAAGCGCGGGCCGGCGCAATCCAAGCGGACGCCTCACCACGGTGGAAGACGTCGCCAAGGCGATCGTGGTCCTCTCCCACCCGGACACCTACTGGATCACCGGCAACGTGATCGGGGTAGACGGCGGCGAAGAGATCGTAGGCTGACGCGCCCGCATTCGGCCTCGTGATCCGGGGAGGTTCTCCGATGACCAAGACCTACGACGTCGTCGTGGCCGGAAGCGGCAATGCCGCGCTCTGCGCCGCGCTGGCCGCGCGCGAAGCCGGCGCCTCCGTGCTCGTGCTCGAGAAGGCGCCCGAGTCGCAGCGAGGCGGCAATTCCTTCTTCACCGCCGGCGGCTTCCGCTTCGCCCACCAGGGCCTCGAGGATCTCCGGCGAGACGTCCTGCCGGACATCTCCGAAGAGGAAGCGCGCGCCATGGTCGTGCC
>JBKPBU010000305.1:0-8244 GCA_046727015.1 Candidatus Methylomirabilota bacterium
GTGAGGACGGCGACGTGACCCGTCTGCTCCGGTTCGAAGCCGGTGTCGAGACGACGGAGACGATCACGCACGACTTCTGGGAAGAGGTCTGGATTCTCGAGGGTGAGCTCATCGATCTCGGGAAGAAGCAGACCTTCACCGCGGGGATGTACGCGTGCAGGCCCCCGGGCATGATCCACGGTCCGTATCGGGTGCCCAAGGGATGTGTGACCCTCGAGATGCGCTACTTCAAGAAGTGAAGCCCCGGAAGCAGTGAAGCCCCGGACGAACTGAAGTGGCTCAGGCGGGGCCGAAGCCGATGAAAGTCTGCTCGCCCGTGACGAGGGGGCGGAAGCGCACGGGCAGATCCGCACGAAGCCCGTCGAAGGGGATGTCCACGACCCGACCGAGCAGCGAGACGCCCTCGTCGAGCCGCACGACCGCGACCGCGTAGGGCGCCTCGGTCCCACGCCCACGCGGCGCGACCCGGATGACGGTAAAGGACGTGATGCGCCCGACCCCCGCGAGCGGCAGCGGCGTCCAGTCCCGCTCCTGGCAGGTGGGGCAGAATTCCTTCGGGGGGATGGCGAGCTCGCCGCACTTACCGCACCGGATCCCGGTCAGGCGGCCCGCGCGCGCCTCCTCGAAGAAATGCCTGAGTGTCAGCACGCGGTCAGCCACGGCCAAAGAGGCTCACGAGCACGGTGGCGGTGTTGCCGCCCAGGGTGTGGGTCAGGCCCGTTCGCGCGCCCGCGACCTGCCGGGCGCCCGCCTCACCCCGAAGCTGGGTGGTGATCTCGGCGATCTGCGCGGCGCCGGTGGCGCCGATCGGGTGGCCCTTGGCCTTGAGACCGCCAGACGGGTTGACGGGGATCTTGCCTCCGAGGCTCGTCCAGCCCTTCTCGGCGGCCGTGCCGCCAGAGCCCGGCTCGAAGAAGCCCAAGCCCTCGGTTGCGACGATCTCGGCGATGGTGAAGCAGTCGTGCAGCTCGACGACATCCACGTCGGCGGGGTTCTTTCCCGCCTGACGGTAGGCGGCGGCCGCGGCACGCTCGGTCGCCATGACCCGTGAGAGATCACGCTTCTCGTGGATAAACATCGTGTCGGAGGCCGCCTGGCTCGCGAGCACCCAGACGGCGCGGGGGCGCTGGCGCGCGACCTCTTCGGCCGCCAGGACCACCGCGGCGCCGCCGTCGGTGAACGGACAGCAGTCGAGAAGCTTGAGTGGATCGGCGACGTAGGCGCTGTTGAGCACCATGTCGACCGTGATCTCCTTCCGGAACTGGGCCTTCGGGTTGAGCGCGCCGTGGCGGTGGTTCTTCACGGCCACGTGGGCCATCTGCTCCTCGGTCGTGCCGTACTTGTCCATGTGGGCCCGGGCGACGAGCGCAAAGACTCCGGGGAAGGTCAGGCCGACGGTCTGTTCCCACGAGGCGTCGGAGCAATAGGCGAAATATTCGGTCGCCGCGTCGGTGGGGATGTTGAGCACGCGCTCGGCGCCGCCCACCATGACGACATCGGAGATGCCCGCCGCGATCTCCATGACAGCATGGCGGAAGGCCGCGTGGCTCGTGGCGCACGCGTTCTCGAAGCGGGTCGTCGGGACGGTCGGTATGCCGAGGAGCGTCGCCGCGAGCGGGCCCATGTGCAGCTGCTTTTCGCCTTCGCCGCCGGTGACATTGCCGTAGTACAGAGCCTGGATCGCCGACGGGGCGACGTCCGCGTCGCGGATGGCGTCCCCCGCTGCCTCGGCGAAGAGCTCGCCGCTGGTGCGATCGTGCTTCCCGAATTTCGTGGTGCCCACACCGATGACGGCGACGCGACGCATTGACCCTCCTCAACTGGTGGGATGACGGCTCGACTCCGGTCATCATGATACCCTCGCGCGAGCAGAGTCAAGTGCCTCTGGCCGCAGTCCGGGGCGTCGTGATAGGGTTCGGGTTGATGAGGAGTGAGTCAGGGTGACGCTGGAAGAGGGACTGATCGCGCTCCTGGCTGCCGCAGCCGCGATCCTTCTTTTCGTTGGGTTGGCCCAGGCCCTCGATGACCGTCCTTCGCAGCTCGAGGCCCGCGCGCGGCGTCGATCGCTTGTACGGCCCGCCACGACGGCCGGACCCTCGGCGCTCACAAGGCCGGCCACCCCGGAGGTCCCGCCTCGAGCGCCGTACACGGGACCTGAGCGGCGGCTCTCGCGGCGTCCCGGCTCACGCCCCCGTCCCGCGCCTGCCGCCGCGCCGGTGGAGCCCCCGAGGAGTCAGGCCGATCTCCCTCTCGGCCCCCAGGCAATGCCTCCAGCCGCGGCCGAGATCCTGCCGGCGGACGCCGGGCTCGACGCGTTCGAGCGCGCCGTGGCGCTCCAGCAGGAGGGACGGTACTCGCAGGTCATCGAGGCTGCGGTGCCGCACCTCGAGGCGGCTGCGCCCACCGAAGGGGCCGAGCCTTCCTTTCTCCGGGCCGCGCTCTGGACGCTGGTGGGCGTGGCGCGCCACGCCCTGGGCGACATCGAAGGCGCCCAGGGCGCGCTTGACGCCGCGGTTCGCGTGGCGCCCGACGGTGTCTCGGAGGGATGCCCGCCGCGCATCGCGGCCGTGGCGGCGACGGCGGCGCGACAGCTCCTGGCGGCGGCCGACGCCATGTCAGCCACTTCCGGCGCGCGTGTCGCGGTGCTCCGCATGTCTGTCCTGTGGCTCGAGTGGCGCATCGTCGCCGCGCCGGCCACCGAGGACGTGTCGGTGCTCCTCGACCGCGCGCGCGAAGCGCTCTGGGACGGCTACGCGCTGGCGGGACGAGGCCTGATGCGACGGCGGCAGTTCGCCCAGGCGCGCGAGCTTGTCCGGCAGGCCCTCGACTCGGAAGACCTGCCGGCGGCCCGCCGCGCTCCGCTCGCGGAGCTGGCCGCACGGTGCATCGTCCGGCAGATGGGGCGGCTCGTCGCGACCGCCCGAGGCACCGAGACGCCGGAGGCGGACGCGCTCGACGCCCTCGAGCGAGCGCGGGAGATCCTGGCCTCGACCTCGGTGGATGCCCTCACTCCGGGACGGTGGCACGCGGCCAACCGGCGGATCTGGAGCGGCTACATGCGGCTCGGCAGCCGCGCCCTCGAGAGGTTCGAGCTCGAGGCGGCCCTGCGGCCGCTCTTCCGCGCCCTGCACCTTCGTGACCTCGACCTGGGCCTCGAGCGGAAGACGCGCGAGCTCCTCGCCCGGACCATCGAACGGATCTCCGACGGCGCAGGTGAAACCATCGGTCGCCTGCTCGAGGCGGGCGACCGCGACGCGGCCATGCAGCGGTGGCAGGATGTGCGGGGGATCATTCAGAAGGCGCGTGACCAGGGGCTGTCTCACGAGGAGCTGGCGCAGGCCTTCAGCCGGGCCAGGCAGACGCTCGAGCAGATCGAAGCGACGAAGGGATGACGGGCGGTTTGGACGCGGCGCTGAGCCGTGGAGACGTACTGCCTCGAGGAGCCGGCCTGGCGCGGCGCTAGTGTTCCCTCGCGAAGGGCGCCGGGGCCGCGGGCTGCCCGGTTGTTCCCGAGCCGTTCCGGATGGTCTCCAGCAGCTCCAGCGGTATCTTCAGGAATGTCTCGACCACCGCGGGATCGAAGTGCGTGCCGGCGCAGCGCTGGATCTCCTGGCGGGCCGCCTCGAAGGAGATGGCGATCGAGTAGGGACGGTCGAAGGTCATGGCGTCGAAGGCGTCGGCGACCGCGAAGATGCGCGCGCTGAGGGGGATCGTTTCGCCACGGAGCCCCACCGGATAGCCCGTTCCGTCCCATCGCTCGTGATGGTGGTAGACGATGGGCACGGCACCCCGCAGGAAGGGGATGGGCTCGACGAGCCGGCGGCCCAGATCGGGGTGGGTGCGCATGATCTTCCATTCATCGGGTCCCAGGGGCCCCGGCTTGAGCAGGATGCCGTCGGGGATCCCGATCTTGCCGATGTCGTGGAGCAGCACACCGTGCTCGATGTCGCGCATCTGCGCTTCCGGCATGTGATGGGCGCGCGCGAGGGCAAGCGAGTAGCCGACGACCCGGCGCGAATGGGCCTGCGTGCCGATGTCCCGCGTGTCGAGGGCGGAGCCCAGGGCTTCGAGCGTCGTCCGATAGGTGTCCTCGAGCTCGTTCAACGCGGCGGCCAGGCCCCGCGTCGCCTCGTCTACGCGACGCTCCAGCAGCGTGTGGTACTCCCGCCGCTCCAGGAGCATCTGCCGCCGCTCGAGCGCCCGCTCGGCTGAAATGAGCACCTCTTCGACGTTCACGGGCTTGACAATGAAGTCGTACGCCCCGCACTTGAGGCTCTCGATCGCGGTCTGCACGTCGCCAACTCCGGTGATGACGATGATCGCGGCATCGGCGTCCACCGCTCGGGCGCGCTTCAGGAACTCGAGCCCGTTCATCACCGGCATCTTGATGTCTGTCAGCGTCAAGGGCGGGCGCTCCCGCAGGAAGGCGTCCAGCCCTTCGCGACCGTTGGCCGCCACCCGGCACTGGTAGCCGTCGGTGATGAAGACCTCACGCAGGGCGCCGCGGACCTTGGCGTCGTCCTCGACGATGAGGACGTGCTTCAGGATCGAGGGCTCGCTCATTCGACCTTGATTTCGGAGGCCACGGGTTGAGCCACCACGACGTCCTCGTGGACGGAGACCCGGTTCTTGCCCGCGCGCTTCGCGGCGTAGAGTGCCTCGTCGGCGGCCTGGATCAGGTCGTCCGCGGTGGGCGCCACGTCCTCGGGCAGGGAGGCGATGCCGAAGCTCGCCGTCACGCGACGACGGTGGGCGAACTGGTACGAGGAGAGCACGTAGCGGATTCGGTCGGCGTAGAGCCGCGCGCCCGCTTTGGACGTTTCCACCAGGAGGACGGCGAACTCGTCGCCGCCGTAGCGGCAGATGACGTTGATGCCACGCGAGTGCCGCAGGAGGATCTCCGCCATTCCCCGCAGCGTCTCGTCGCCAGAAGCGTGCCCGAGCTCGTCGTTGACCGACTTGAAGGCGTCGAGATCGAGCAGCACGACCGAGACGGGGTGGTTGAAGCGGCGGTAGCGTGAGACCTCTTCCTCGAGACGAATCGAGAAGAAGCGGCGGTTGTAGAGGCCGGTCACCTCGTCCTTGAACGAGAACTCCTTGAGCCGGGCGTTGGTGGATTCGAGCTCCTGATAGGCGCTGTCGAGCCGCGTGGCGTAGTGATCGAGGGCCGCCGCCTGCTGTTCGATCGGCGCGAGCATGCGGGAGAAGGAGTGCAGCAGGCTGTCGGCGTCGTCCAGGCTTCCCGAGGCGGCCTGCGCGCGCTCCGGTGCGGGCTCGGGTATTGGGGCGGCCGGCTCGGGGCGCGGGAGGGCGCGCGTCAGGTCCCAGATGAGGAGCCCGCCCACCGCCATGAGAAGCCCGGTGAACACGAGCAAAGCCTGCAGCCACGGCAGGTCCCGGACCTGGCGGGTGTGGTCGAGGAGCGGCAGGAGATAGGCGTAGAAGCTGTACCCGACCACTATGAGCGGGATGAAGGAGGTCAGCCACAGGGCGAGCATGATGGTACGCCGTGCCCCACCCGCGACCAGGGTGGGCTCGTCGGACTTGGGTTTCGCTGCGCGTGGGGCCTGAGCCATTCTATGAGTATTCGCTGGCGCCCCGTCGGGTGTCAAGGAACCACCCGCCGTCTTGACGGCGCCGCGAGGCCTAGGATACCGTATCCGGGCATGACGACAGAGCCAAAAGTACTCATTCCTGACAGGCACATCGACTGCATCGGCCTGTTCTGCCCGATGCCCATAGTCAAGACCCGCGAGGCCATCCAGATCATGAGTCCGGGCGAGCTTCTGGCCATGCTGTCAGACGACCCGGCCTCGGACGCCGACATGCGGAGCTGGTGTCAGATCACCGGCCACGAGCTACTCGAGGTCTCCCGGGAGGACGGCGTGTACCGCTTCCTGGTCAGGAAGAACCGGTAGCGGCGTGGAGGGCCGGGGCGCCGCTCCCGACCGGGTGTACCTCGACTACGCGGGATTCTCACCGGTCGATCCGCGCGTCCTCAACGTGATGCGGCCCTTCCTCGAGGCCGGCATCGGCAATCCTTCCGCGCCCCACTCGCTCGGCTACGAGGCCCGCGAATCGCTCGAAGCGGCTCGCGCCAAGGTAGCTCGGCTCGTGGGCGGTGGGGCACCGGGCGTCATCTTCACGTCGGGCGCCACCGAGGCCAACAACCTCGCGATCCGCGGCGTCGCGCAGCGCGGTGGCGACAAGCCTCGCCACGTCGTCACGTCGGCCATCGAGCACATCTCCGTGCTCAACGCCTGCCGCGACCTCGAGAAAGCCGGCGGCGCCGTGAGCATTCTTCCCGTCGACGCGGAGGGGCGCGTCGATCCCGAGGCGCTCCGCAAGCTCCTTCGCCCCGAGACCGTCCTCGTCTCCATCGGCGCCGCCTGCGGGGAGATCGGCACGGTCCAGCCGCTGGGCGACATCGCGCGCATCACTCGCGCGGCCGGAGTGCCGCTCCACGTGGACGCCGTCGGAGCCTTGGGGCGCGTGCCCTTCGCCGGTGAGGCCGTCGGCCTCGACCTGGTGACCGTGTCGAGCAATGACCTCTATGGTCCGCCGGGCGCGGGGGCGCTCTGGGTGAGACAGGGCATCAAGCTCATGCCGCAGATGCTGGGAGGTGGGCAAGAGGGTGGTTACCGATCCGGCACGGAGAACCTGCCGGCGCTCGTCGGGTTCGGCGTTGCGGCCGAGCTGATGCGGGCCGAAGCCGGCCACGGCGAGCCCGTGCGCCTGGCCGCACTCCGCGAACGCCTGGTGGACGGGCTGGCCGCTTCGATCCCGGAGTGTCGCCTGACGGGCTCACGAACGGCGCGGCTGCCTCACCACGCGAGCTTCGTGCTTCGTGGGGCCAAAGCCGACGGTGTGCTGCTCGACCTTGATCTCTGCGGCGTGGCGGCGTCCTCGGGCTCGGCCTGCGCGCAGCGGACCGGCACGCCGTCCCACGTGCTCCGGGCCATTGGCTGCGCGCCTCAGGAGATGGAGGGCTCGCTGTGCTTCACCCTCGGCCGCTGGACCACCCTCGCCGAGGTGGACGCGGTGCTCGACCGGCTTCCGTCCATCGTCGCGCGCCTGCGCGCGCTCGCGCTGCCGGATCCCCGCTGATCGCCATGCGCCTGGTCCTCTTCGACATCGACGGCACCATCCTGACCGCGCGCGGCGCCGGACGCCGCGCCCTCGCCGCCGCGCTCACCGCCGTGTACGGGACGTCGGGAGACATCGAGCGGTACGACCTCCGCGGCCGGACCGATCCGCGCATCGTGTTCGACCTCATGGAGGGCGCGGGGCTGACGCGCCCGGCGGTGCGCGAACGCCTCGACGAGTGCTTCGAGGCGTACGCGCGCGGGCTCGCGGCGGAAGTCGGCGACGGTCGCGGAGTCGTCACGCTGCCCGGCATCGCCGACCTCGTCCGCCGTCTCGATGGCGCGCCCGAGGCCCTCGTGGGGTTGCTCACGGGCAACATCGAGGCGGGCGCGCGAATCAAGCTCGAGCCGACGGGCCTCCGGCCCTATTTTCGCCTCGGCGCCTACGGCTCGGATCATCTCGACCGCAAGCAGCTGCCGGCGCTGGCCGCCCGGCGCGCCCACGCGCTCACCGGCAAGAGCTTTGCGCCCGAGACGGTAGTGGTGATCGGCGACACGCCGCACGACATCGAATGCGCGCGTCACTTCGGCGCCGTCGCGGTCGCCGTCGCAACGGGGCTGTACGCGCGCGAGGCGCTCGAAGCCGAGCACCCCGACCTCCTCTTCGACAACTTCTCCGACGTCGACGACGCCTTCGGGCGTTTGCTGTCGCGCTGATCCCGCGACGCGAAGGTAGCAGTGCACGGAGACGCCGATCTACTCGTGCCCCGCCTGGTGGCTTCGCCCTTAGCTCGAACCGTCAGGGCGAGGCAGGGCGGCGAGCGCACCCCCGTCTCGGGGGATGGGGAGCAAGGCGAAGACACCCGAGCGAGGTGGCGCGTCTAGGCGAGGAGGTTGAGCGTACGAGGGCACTCGCCGCCCTGCCCCGCCCGGATTCAGCGAAGAGGCTGTACTCCCAGAGACGACGCGACGTCGTTGCATTGCTGGGCGAGGGCGGGCGCTATGGGAATGCCGGTGACGCGACGGTGTCGCTCCGTCAGGACGGCAGTCCGGTGATCTTGATGCCGGAGTTCTTGAGCTTGTACCGGCGGTTGATGGTGGCGAGCACGGCCGTGATGCCCTCGAGAGGCCCCGCGTTCGTGAGCGGGCCCACGTCGAC
>JBKPBU010000306.1:0-2569 GCA_046727015.1 Candidatus Methylomirabilota bacterium
GCGATCTCGAGGCTGCCGAGGCCCGTCATGGCCTGGACCGGATTGCCCATGGCATTGGAGCAGAGCTTGGACCAGCGCTCGCCCCAGAGATTGTCGGTGGCCTTGGCGCCGTCGATGACGGAGAGCATCTTCGCCAGCGCCTCGACCCTGGGCGTCACCTTCCCGTCGTGCTCGCCGGCGCGGAATACGTCGTGCCCCGAGCCGCTGCCCTTTTCGGCGCCCCGCTCGACGTGACCGGGCTGCCAGAGAGCCACGGCGATCTTTGACATGACGAGCCCGACGGAGCGTTCCTGCCCCGCGATGGCGGCCACGCCGGGATCGTTCCAGCAGTTCTGCGCCGAAACGACGTAGCCCGCGGGCCCCAGGTGGGGCAGGGCCATGTGGGTCGCCCACGCCGTGTCATAGGCTTTGACGGCGATGAAGGCGATGTCGAAGTCGGCCCCGAGCTTCTGGGCCTCGTGGACGTGGAGCGCCACCGGCCTCGCCTCGAAGGGCTCGTGGGGGCCGGTGACCTTGAGGCCCCGGGTACGGATGGCCTCGACCTGCTCGGGCCAGGGGTCGACCAGGGTGACGTCGTTTCCGGCCCGGGACAGGAAGCCGCCGAGATAGCTGCCGATCGCACCTGCGCCGATGAAGAGGAGTCGTGGGCTCATGCGCGCATCATATCCGCTTGCGCCCCCCGGACGCCATCGCTATCATCGGCCGGCATGGCGAGCGACGGGGCGGGCGACCTTATCCTCGAAACCCAAGGACTTACCAAGGAGTTCCGGGGCTTCGTCGCCGTCAAGAGCGTGGACCTCCGGGTCCGGCGCGGGACGATCCATGCACTCATCGGCCCCAACGGCGCCGGCAAGACCACCTGCTTCAACCTCCTGACCCATTTCCTGGCGCCGACCCGTGGGCGCATCCGGTTCAACGATCGCGACATCACCGGCTCCCGCCCCGCCGACATCGCGCGCCACGGACTCGTCCGCTCGTTTCAGATCTCGGCGGTGTTCCCGCACTTGACGGTGCTCGAAAACGTGCGCATCGCGCTCCAGCGGCGGCGGGGCGGATCGTTCGACTTCTGGCGGTCGCAGGCCGCGCTCGACGCGCTGAACGGCCGCGCCCTCGAGCTGCTCGAGTCCGTTGGACTGGAGGGCTTCTCCGGGCTGCCGGCCGTCGAGCTTCCCTACGGGCGCAAGCGGGCGCTCGAGATCGCCACGACGCTGGCGCTCGAGCCCGAGATGATGCTCCTCGACGAGCCCACCGCCGGCATGACCCACGAGGACGTAGACCGGATCTCAGCTTTGATCAAGCGGGTCGCTGTGAACCGGACCGTGCTCATGGTCGAGCACAACCTGAGCGTCGTGGCGAACCTGTCGGATACCATCACGGTCCTCGCCCGAGGCGAGATCCTGGCCGAGGGCGACTACGCCGCCGTGTCGCGCAACCCGGAGGTGATTCAAGCCTACATGGGGCAGGGCGATGCCTAAGGGCCCGGAGTCAGGCGCCGCGCTCCTCGAGGTCCGCGACCTTCACGCGTGGTACGGCGAGTCCCACGTCCTCCACGGTGTGGACTTCGAGGTGCGCGGCAGCGAAGTGGTCACGCTCCTGGGCCGTAACGGCGCGGGGAAGACGACGACACTCAAGTCGGTCATGGGCATGGTGTCCAGCCGTCGCGGGTCGATCCGGTTCGACGGGCAAGAGATCATCACGCTGCCGTCCAACCGCATCGCACGGCTGGGTCTCGCCTTCTGCCCGGAGGAGCGCGGCATCTTCGCGAGCCTCAACGTCGAGGAGAACCTCCTGCTGCCGCCCGAGGTCCGTCCGGGAGGTCTGGCGGTGGACGCCGTCTTCGGCTTGTTCCCAAACCTCCAGGAGCGCCTCAAGAGCCAGGGGACCAAGCTCTCGGGCGGCGAGCAGCAGATGCTGGCCATCGGTCGCATCCTCCGCACGGGCGCCCGACTCCTGCTGCTGGATGAGCCGACCGAGGGACTGGCGCCGGTGATCGTCCAGCAGATTGGCGCCACGATCCGCCGGCTCAAGGCCGAGGGGTTCACGATCCTGCTGGTCGAGCAGAATTTCCGCTTCGCGGCGACCCTGGCCGACCGCCACTACGTCATGGAGCGCGGGCGCGTGGTGGACATGATCCCGAACGAAGCGCTCGAGGCGAGCATGGGCAGGCTCCACGAGTACCTTGGGGTATAATCCCGGCGCCCGGTTCCATCACCTCCCGAACACAAAGGAGTAAGAGAACCATGATGCGGAAGACACTTATCGTGTTGGCGGCGCTGCTGGCCTTTCAGGCCGGGACGGCGCGTGCCCAGATCTCGGACGGCATCATCAAGATCGGCGTGCTGAATGATCAGTCGGGCTTGTATGCCGACCTGGCGGGGCCCGGCTCCGTGGTCGCAGCGCGCATGGCGGTCGAGGACTTCGGCGCCGCCGCCAAGGGCATGAAGGTCGAGATCGTCTCCGCCGACCACCAGAACAAGGCCGACGTCGGCTCGGCCATCGCCCGCCAGTGGTACGACGTGGACAAGGTCGATCTGATCGTCGACGTGCCCAACTCCGGCGTGGCGCTCGC
>JBKPBU010000307.1:0-4779 GCA_046727015.1 Candidatus Methylomirabilota bacterium
GCGGCCACGGTGCGCCGGTAGGGTCGGCGGAGCGCTGGTGATACGATGACCGGTGGCATGACGGACAATGTGATTCTCGTGGGCTTCATGGGGGCGGGCAAGTCCTCGGTCGGGCGCATCCTGGCCACCCGGCTCGGGCGCTGCTTCGTCGAGACGGACGAGATGATCACGGCCAAAGAGGGCCGGCCCATTCCGGAGATCTTCGCCGAGCAGGGCGAGGCGCGCTTCCGCGCGCTCGAGGATGAGGCGGTGCGATTGCTCGCTCTCAAACGAGGCGACGTCATCGCCACGGGCGGCGGGCTGCCCTGTCACGGCGGACGGCTGGAGGCCCTGCGCGCCATCGGCACCGTGGTATGGCTCTCCGGCGATTTCGCCACGCTCTACGAGCGGGCGCTCCGAGGCGGCGATCGCCCGATGCTCCACGGCAGGACGCGCGAGCAGGCCGAAGCGCTCTACGAGGCGCGGAAGTCTTTCTACTCCAGGGCCGACCTCGCCGTGGACACGACGACGCTCAACCCCGACCAGGTCGCGGCGGAAGTTCAGAAGGCGCTGCGCGGATGGGCTCGACCCCCTCAGCATTGGCCCCCTCAGCATCGGCCCCCTCACCCTACCCTCTCCCCCAGTGGGGGAGAGGGACCTTGAGCTGAGATGCCCGCGCCCTTCCTCGAGCGCTTGAGCGAGCGGCCGCTCCTGGGCGACGGTGCCATGGGCACCATGCTCTACGCCCGCGGCGTGCCGCTCGACGCCTGCTTCGACGTCTTCAACGTCAACGAGCCCAAGATCGTCCAGGCCATTCACGCGGAGTACATCCAGGCGGGCGCCGACTGGATCGAGACCAACACGTTCGGCGCGAACCGCTTCAAGCTCGCGGTACACGGCCTGTCCGCGCGGGTGCGCGAGATCAACCTCCGCGGGGCCAAGCTCGCGCGCGACGTGCGCGAGACCATGGGCCGCGACGTCTTCGTGCTGGGATCCGTGGGGCCCTTGGGCAAGTACCTCGCCCCGCTCGGCTCCATCGCGCCGGAGGACGCGCGGGCGGCCTTCCTCGAACAGGCCGAGGGACTGCTCGAAGGCGGCGTGGACGCTTTTGTCGTCGAGACCTTTTCCGATCTCATCGAAATGCGCCTGGCCGTCGAGGCGATCCGCGCCATCACCGACCTGCCCATCGTCACCCAGGTCGCCTTCACCCAGGACCTCGTGACCTTCCTCGGCCAGACGCCCACGGAGGTGGTGCGCACCCTCCGTGGGCTGCCGGTGCAGGTGATCGGGGCGAACTGCTCGGTCGGCTCGAGCACGCTCTTCGACGTGCTCGAGCAGATGATGCCCGAGGCGGGTGGCCTGCCCGTCGCCATCCAGCCCAATGCGGGCCTGCCGAGCAGGGTCGGAGAGCGCCTCATCTATATCTCCTCGCCCCAGTACATGGCCGAGTACGCCGCGCGCATGATCGGGGCCGGCGCGCGCATGGTCGGCGGCTGTTGCGGGACGAACGCCGAGCACATCCGCGCCATGCGGGAGGTCGTGGACCGCCACGCGCCGCCTTCGAGCGCCGCGCGGGTGGCCGAGCCGCGGCGGGCCCGGCGCGAGACGAGCCCGGCCCCGACGCTGCCCACCACCGCGGCGCCGACTCTGCTCCGGCGCAAGCTCGACTCCGGCGAGCTTCTGGTCACGGTTGAGCTGGACCCGCCGCGGGGCCACAACATCGAGAAGCTCGTGCAGGGCGCCAAGCTCCTCAAGGAGCGGGGCGTCGAGATCGTGGACATCAACGACGGGTCGCTCGGACGCGTGCGCATGTCGGTGCTGCCCACGGCCATCCTCGTCCGCGAGGCGACGGGTCTCGACATCAACATGCACTTCACCTGCCGCGACCGGAACCTGATGGGCATCCAGGCAGACGTGCTGGGCGCCCACGCGCTCGACATCAGGAACATCCTCGCGATGACCGGCGATCCGCCGCGCACGGGCGACTATGCCGACGCCACCGCCGTCTTCGACGTGGACGCCATCGGCCTCATCCGCATCCTGAACGGGATGAACGAAGGGCGCGACGCGACGGGCAACTCCGTCGGCGAGCCCACGGCCTTCTGCATTGGCGCGGCGCTCGACCCCGCCGCCGCCGACCCCGTGCGGGAGATGGAGCGACTCTTCGCCAAAGCCGAGGCGGGCGCCCTCTGGTGCCAGACGCAGCCCGTCTACGATCTCGAGGTCCTGGAGCGCTTCTTCCAGCGGACGCGCTCGCCCATCCCGGTCGTGGTCGGCGTGCTGCCGCTGCATTCCTCGCGTCACGCCGAGTTCCTCCACAACGAGGTGCCCGGCATCACCGTCCCCGATGCCGTCCGCGCGCGGATGCGGGAAGCCGGCGACCGCGGCCTGCGAGCCGGGATCGAGACGGCCCAGACGCTGGTTCACGGGATCCGCGGCGCCTATGCCGGCGTCTACCTCATGCCCTCGTTCGGCCGCTTCGAAGTCGTCGCCGAAGTACTCGACGCGCTCCAGTAGTCTTTCCGGGAGAACCCCATGGCCGATCTCCACGACGTCACGGCAGCCGAGGCCGCGCGCCGCATCCGCTCGGGCGCGCTCTCACCTTCAAACCTCCTGGCCGCCTGCCTCAAGCGCATCGACGCGGTCGAGCCGGTCCTCAAGGCCTGGGTGCTCCTCGACCGCGATGCCGCCTCCCGCGTCGCCGTCCAGCGGGACATCGAGGCGCGCGACGGGCGATTCATGGGGCCGCTTCACGGCGTGCCAGTCGCGCTCAAGGACATCTACGACGCCGCCGGCCTCGTGACGACCTCTGGGGTCGGGCCTTGGGGGCACCGCCGTGCAACCAAGGACGCGGTGTCCGTCGCGCGTCTGCGGGCCGCGGGGGCCGTCATCCTGGGCAAGGTCACGACGACGCCGTTCGCCCTCCGCGACCCCACGGCGACAGGTAACCCCTGGAATCCCGGCCACACGCCGGGAGGCTCGTCGTCCGGCTCCGGCGCCGCGGTCGGCTCGCGCATGGTGCCTTTGGCGCTCGGCACGCAGACGGTCGGGTCGGTGCTGCGCCCCGCCGCGTACTGCGGCGCGGTTGGCTTCAAGCCGACCCACGGGCGCATCAGCGCGGCCGGAGTGACGCCGCTCGCGTGGAGCCTGGACCACGTGGGCGTCCTCTGCCGCTCCGTCGAGGACGCGGCGCTGGCGCTCGCCGTCATGGCCGGCCACGATCCCTCGGACTCCCATTCGATCGCGATGCCGGTGGAAGACTACGTGGGCGCGTTGACGGCGCCGCCCGCCCCGCGAATCGGCGTGCTCCGGGCGCTGATCGAACGTGCCGATCCGGCCAACGCGGCTCAGATCGGCGCGACCCTCGAGGCGCTCCGGGCCGCGGGGGCGCACGTCGAGGACGTCCGTCTCCCCGCATCGTTCGAAGGGCTCCATTCAGCGGGCGACACCGTGTCGCGGTCGGAGGCGGCCGCGTTCCACCGCGACCTCTACGCGCGGCACGCCGCCGAGTACCCGAAGCACATCGGCGAGTCCGTCAAAGCCGGCCACGCCATCACCGCGGTGGACTATCTCGCCGCCCAGGCCCACCGGCGCGCTTTCCGTGCCGACATGGGCGCGGTCGCCGCGCGCTACGACGCACTCGTCTCGCCGACGGCGGCCGGGCCCGCGCCAAAGGGGCTCGAGTCCACCGGGGATCCCTTCTACTGCGCGCCGTGGAGCTTCGCCGGCATGCCGTCGATATCGCTGCCCTCCGGCGTGGCGCCGGACGGTTTGCCGTACGCCGTTCAGCTGAGCGGCGCGCCGTGGTCGGAGGCGCGGCTGCTGGCCGCGGCGGCCTGGTGCGAGCGCGTCATCGGCTTCAAGGAGGCGCCGCGTGCTTGATCTCAAGATCATGGGCGGGCAGCTGCTCGACGGCACCGGCGCGCCATCCTTTCCAGCCGATGTCGGGATCACGGGCGACAGCATCAGCGTCGTAGGCGATCTCTCGCGCGAGCCGGCGGGACAGACGGTGGACGCGGCGGGGCTGACCGTCACCCCGGGCTTCATCGACATGCACTCGCACTCGGACTGGCGTCTCTTCGCCAATCGCCGTGCCGAGTCGAAGATCCGCCAGGGCGTGACCACCGAGGTCGTCGGCAACTGCGGCTTCTCTCCCGCGCCGGTGTCGGACGAGTTCAGACAGGACATGCAGGGGTTCGCGCTCTACGTGCCGCCCGGCATGGACTTCTCCTGGCGCTCGGTCAAGGAGTACCTCGGCCGCTACGAGGACGAGGGGCTTGCCCTCAACGTGGCACAGCTCATCGGCCATGGCACGCTGAGGCTCGCCGTGATGGGCTTCGCCCGGCGCGCACCGTCGGCGAAGGAGCTCGGCCGAATGCGGAGCCTCATGGAGTCGGCCATGGCCGACGGCGCCTGCGGCCTGTCCACCGGGCTCATCTACGCGCCCGGGTCCTATGCGGAGACGCCGGAGATCGTCGAGATCGCGCGCGGTGCCGCGCGCGGGGGCTTCTACGCGAGCCACATCCGCGGTGAGGGCTCCACGCTTCTCGAGGCGGTGGCGGAGGCCATCAGCGTCGGCCGCGACGGCGGCTTGCCGGTGCAGGTGAGCCACATCAAGGCGGCGGGGCGGCCCCACTGGGGCAGGGTGCAGGATGCCCTCGCCCTGATCGACGGCGCGCGGGCGAAGGGGCAGGACGTCATGGCTGACGTCTACCCGTACACGGCGTCGAGCACGACGATCCGGACTCTCCTGCCCGATTCTGCCCTCGAGGGCGGGATCGACGCGATGCTGGGCCGTCT
>JBKPBU010000308.1:0-4297 GCA_046727015.1 Candidatus Methylomirabilota bacterium
GCCGAGCGCCTCTCGGAGCCGGCGCACGCGCTCGACATCCTCCGCGACGGGGCGCGCCGCCGTCTTGATCTTGAAGATCCGGTGCCCGCGCGCGACCTTGGCCCGAGCCTCCTCGATCTCCGCGTCGGGATCGGCCACCGCTAGCGACCACGACAGCGGCACGCGGTCGCGCACGCGGCCACCGAGCAGGCGGTGCACGGGGACGCCGAGCGCCCGCCCGTTGAGATCCCAGAGCGCCATCTCCACCGCGGCGCGCGCGAAGGGATTGCCCTGCACCCTCCGGGCCATCTCGCGCGACAGGACTTCGATCCCGGACGCATCACGCCCGACGAGCCAGGGCACGATATAGCGTTCGATGGTGGCCGCGATGGACTCGGACGACTCCTCGCTCCAGGTCGGGCCGCCGAGGCATGCCGCCTCACCCCAGCCGACCAGGCCGCCCGCGGTCTCGAGGCGCACGAAGACGAAGTTCACCGCCTCGAGGGTCGTGAAGGACATCTTGTGGGGGCGCTCGACCGGAATATCGGCCTGGATCACCCGCACACCGGCGATCTTCATGCGCCAATATCCCCGCTCCTCGCGCGGCCGTCAAGCGGGATTGTAGTCGAGCGCCGGCCTGTGGTATACGCAGGCAGGCCCTGAGGTCGACACCGCCCTCGCCCACACCATATGAGGATCCGTGACAGAGGAGGAGACCCCATGAAGCGTTGGGCCCTGCTGACTGCCGTTCTCGTCATTGCAGCGCTGACTGCCATGCCCGCCGCGGCCCGCGCGCAGACGAAGGACACGCTGGTCGTCGCTCTCGTCTCGCTCGCTCCCACTCTCGACCCCCACATGCACTTCGAGCGAGTCGGGATTCTCGTCAACATCAACATGTTCGACTCGCTGCTCCACCGGAACACCAAGCTCGAGTTCGAACCGTCGCTTGCCACGTCCTGGAAGGCGCTGTCGGACACCCAGTGGGAGTTCAAGATCCGCAAGGGCGTGCGCTTCCACAACGGCGACCTCATGACCCCGGAGGACGTCAAGTACTCCTTCGACCGGGTGCTCGACCAGACGAGGAAGTCGCCCTCACCCCAATACGGCAACATCCGGGCGATCAAGGAAGTCCGCGTGGTGAACCCCGAGACGGTCCACATCATCACTGACAAACCCTTCCCGCTCCTCCTCGAACGGCTCGTCTTCTTCCCCATTGTGCCCAAGAAGCACATCGAGGCCGTCGGCGACCAGGCGTTCGGCACGACCTCGCCTGTGGGGACGGGGCCGTGGAAGTTCGTCGAATGGAAGCGAGACCAAGTGATTCGTCTCGAGGCCTTCGACCAGTACTGGCGCGGGCGGCCGCCCTTCAAGAACCTCGTGTTCCGCTCCGTCCCCGAGGTCGCCACCCAGGTCGCGGAGATCAAGACAGGCGGCGTGGACATCATCCGCAACGTCTCCGCCGACATCATTCCCGAGCTGAAGACTCACCCGCAGGCCTACATCTCCTCGACGCCCATCCTGCGGGTTCACTACTTCGCCCTGGACATGCGCTCGGCGCCCTTCGACAAGAAGGCAGTACGGCAGGCGGCGAACTATGCAATCGACAAGCAGACCATCATCCAGAAGCTGATGGCGGGGCTCGGCCGGCAGGTCGCGACGACGGTGCAGCCGCTGGCTTTCGGCTTCGACGCCGAGGTCAAGCCTTACCCCTACGATCCCAAGAAGGCCAAGGAGCTGCTCGCACAGGCCGGCTATCCGAACGGCGTGGACATCACGCTGCACACCGGTGACGTTGCGAACCGTCCGCTGTTCGAAGCCATGTGCCAGATGCTCACCGAGGTCGGCATCCGCACGACCCCGAAGATGTGGGATCCGGGCCCCGCGTGGAACAAGTTCTTCCAGACCGACGGCAAGGCCACCAGCGGCTACTACGGCACCTGGGGCAATTACTCCGTGTTCGACGCCGACGCCGTGCTCCACCCGCTCTACCACACCGAGCCCGGCGGCTGGGTCGGCAAGTGGTATGCCCGCGTCGAGGGGCTGGACAAGCTCATCGACGAGGGCCGCTCGAGCGTGGATCAGCCCAAGCGCAAGCGCATCTACTCGCAGATCCAGCAGTTGATCCGCGAGGAGACGCCGAGCATCTTCCTGTGGACGCAGTACGACACCCTGGGTATCTCGAAGAAGGTGCAATACGCCGCCCGCGGGGACGAGTGGCTCTGGCTCTTCGACGCCAAGTCCGCGGCCAAGTAGGAGCGGCCCGAGCGAGACACGGGTCCCGGTGAGGCCGCCGTGCTGACGGTGCTCGTCCGCCGGGTCATCCGCCTGGTGGTGGTGCTCTCGGGCGTGACCCTCGTCACGTTCGCGATTCTCCACGTGAGCGGCGACCCCG
Source organism: Candidatus Methylomirabilota bacterium (assembly GCA_046727015.1). GTDB lineage: Bacteria > Methylomirabilota > Methylomirabilia > Rokubacteriales > CSP1-6 > AR37. The sequence goes on from JBKPBU010000308.1 coordinate 2,372, forward strand.
TGAGCCTCATGATGCCGGAGGCACCCGACGCGGACCGCGCCGCGCTCCGGCTGGCGATGGGCTTCAACGACGCACTGCCGCTGCAATTCGTCCGTTTCCTCGCCAACACCGCCCGGGGCAACTTCGGCAACTCCTTCTTCTACCGCGCGCCGGCCCTGCCGCTCGTGCTGGAGCGCATGCCGACCACCCTCCTGCTCACGGTGCTCGCGATGGGCCTCTCGATCTTCATCGCCGTGCCGATCGGCATTCTGAGCGCCGTCCGGCGCAACTCGCTCTTCGACCACGGGGCGACCTTCGTCGTCTTCCTGGGCACCTCGATGCCCGTCTTCTGGACGGGCATCATGTTCATCCTCCTCGTCGCGGTCCAGTTCCGGCTCCTGCCGGTCTCCGGCTGGGACAGCTGGGCCTCGCTGATCCTGCCCACGCTGACGCTTGCGACGGCCTCGACGCCGCTTCTCTTGCGCATCGTCCGCTCGAGCATGCTCGAAGTGATCAACCTCGACTACGTGCGCACCGCGCGCGCCAAGGGCGTCTCCGAGTGGATCGTCATCTGGCACCACGCGCTTATCAACGCCGCCCTGCCGCTCATCACCGTGGCGGGGCTCCAGTTCGGCCTGCTCCTCGGTGGAGCAATCATCACCGAGACCGTGTTTGCGGTACCGGGGGTGGGTCGGCTCATCGTCGGCGCCATCCGTCAGCTCGACTTCCCCATCGTCCAGGCGGGTGTCTTCGTCCTCGCCCTCATCGTGGTGTTCGTGAACTTCACGGTCGACCTCCTCTACATGTATCTCAACCCGCAGATCCGGGTGCGCTGAGCGCGCCGTGTCCGTCGACATCCTCTCCCCGTCCACCGTCGCCCTTCAGGAGCGCGCCACCGTCGCCGCCGAGCGCTCGCGCACTTGGCGGAAGCTCGCCCGCAATCCCGCCGCCCTGGCCGGCGCCGTCATCCTCCTCGTGGTGATCGGCGCCGCCGTCTTCGCCCCGTACGTCGCGCCGCACGATCCCGCCAAGCAGAGCCTGATCCGCCGCTTCACGCCGCCCGTCTGGGTCCAAGGCGGCAGCATGTCCTATCCGCTCGGCACGGACCAGGTCGGGCGCGACATCCTGAGCCGGATCATCCACGGCGCGCGGGTGTCGCTCATAGTCGGGATCTCCGCGGTGCTGGTGAGCCTCACGGTCGGCGTCATCCTCGGGCTCCTGAGCGGTTTCCTGCGCGGGCGCGTGGATACCGTGATCATGACCGTGGTGGATGTGACGCTGTCCTTCCCCCAGCTCCTCCTGGCCCTCGCCTTCGTGGCGGCCCTCGGGCCGAGCCTGCTGACCATCATCGTGGTCCTCGGCTTGACGGGGTGGGAGCGCTACGCGCGCGTGGTGCGCGCCGAGGTGCTGGCTTTGCGCGAGAAGGACTTCGTCGAGGCCGCGCGGGCCATGGGGGCGGGCCCCACGCGCCTGCTTTTGCGACACCTCCTGCCGAACACCTTCTCGTCCATCATCGTGATGTCCACTCTACAGGTCGCCCAGGCCATTCTGGCGGAGGCGGCGCTGTCCTTCCTCGGCGTGGGCACCGGCAGCGCCTACCCCACGTGGGGACAGATGATCTCGCTCGGGCGGGACTTCGTCAGCGTGGCGTGGTGGCCCGCGACTTTCCCGGGGCTCGCCATCCTGCTGACCGTGCTCGCCATCAACCTCGTCGGCGACCGGCTGCGGGACGCGCTCGATCCCCGGGTGGGGTAGGCGAAGAGGTCAGGCGAGCCGCGGCGGGAGCCCCTGGCTCACGGCGTCGTGGACCATGCGGACGAGCGTGGTGATGTCGAACACCGGCAGGCCCGTCGCCGCCTGGATGTCGGCGCGATACGGCGGCATGTTCGTGCACTCGAGCACGAGGGCCCCGATCTCGGGGTGACCCTCGACCAGGCGCCGCGCCAC
>JBKPBU010000309.1:0-3806 GCA_046727015.1 Candidatus Methylomirabilota bacterium
GATCTTGCTCAGGAGGCGGTGGACGTAGTGCGGCGTCTGGGTCGAAGACCAGAGGGTCAGCTTGTCGTCGGCGCCCCAGTGCGCCACGGCCGAATGCTGCTCCATCGGCAGGTGCGTATTGCCTTCGAAGTAGAAGACGTCCTCGCGGACCAGGTGCGAAGCCGCGAACGCGGCTTCGACGTCACCGAATTCGAGCGACACCGCCTTGTGGACATTCGGGCCGTCGCCGTACTCGTGGATGCGCACGTCCGGGGACGCCAGCGACTCCTCGATGGACATGAGGGGCTTGAGCCGCTCGTACTCGACCTCGATGAGGCGTGTGGCGCGCTCGGCCGTCTCCTCGTCAACCGCCGCCACCGCGGCCACGGCGTCGCCGACCATCCTGACCTTGTCGACGCAGAGGGCTTCTTCGTCCTGCGAGACGGGCAGGATGCCGAACTTGACCCGCGGCAGGTCGTGCCCGGTGATGACGGCATAGACGCCCGGCAGCGCGGCCGCGCGCGTGATGTCGATGCGCTTGATGAGGGCGTGCGGGTGCGGGCTCCGGAGGAGCTTGCCGTGGGCCATGCGCGGGAGAAGCATGTCGTCCGCGAACTTGGTCTCGCCGGTGACCTTGGCCCACGCGTCGATCTTGGGCAGCGACTGGCCGATGATCGAGAGCTTGTTCGCCTTCATGCCCGGCTTCCGCTTCCCTGCATGCGGAGGGCGGCGAGCTCCACCGCGTCGAGGATCTTCGTGTACCCGGTGCAGCGGCACAGGTTGCCCGCCAGCGCCTCGCGGACCTCCTGCCGGCTCGGTGCCGGGTTGTCCCCGAGGAGCGCCTCGGCGGTGAGGAGTATGCCGGGGGTGCAGTAGCCGCACTGGGCGGCGCCAAGCTCGGCGAAGGCCTGCTGGAGCGGGTGGAGGCGGCCGTTGTCGGCCATGCCCTCGACGGTCTTGATCTCCCGCCCCTGGAGCTCGACGGGCAGTGCCAGGCAGGAGAGCACGGGCAGACCGTCCACGAGGACGGTGCAGGTCCCGCACTCGCCCAGCTCGCAGCCGTGCTTGGTGCCGGTCAGGTTGAGGTCCTCGCGGAGGACCTCGAGCAGGCTCTTGTGGACGGGGACGATCATGTCCCGCGATTCGCCGTTGATGGAGAGCGTGAGCTGCGTCTTCAGATGCGTCCTCCGTCGGAACGAGCTCCGATGTCCCCGAGGCCGATTACCGATGTCAGAAAGTCAGCTTAAGTAATACTAAATCGCTCCGAGCGCTGTCAAGAAGGGAATTGCCTTCCGGGTTAGTATGGCCGGGTGCCCCAGGACAAGGTCGTCCCCATGCGCGAAGCGGTGGCGCGCTTCGTGCCCGACGGCGCGTCGGTCTGCATGGGCACGGCGCTGGAAGCCCTCATTCCCTTCGCCGCCGGCCACGAGCTGATCCGCCAGCGCCGGCGCGACCTGACGCTGATCGGGCCCATCTCGGACATCCTCTTCGACATGCTCGTGGCCGCGGGCTGCGTCCGCCGGATCCAGGCCGCGTGGGTTGGCAATGTCTCGGCCGGGCTCGGCCACAACTACCGGCGAGCGGTGGAGCAAGGCATCCCCCATCCCATCGAGGTCGAGGACCACTCCAACCTGAGCATCGCCGTGGCGCTGCAGGCCGGCGCCATGGGCGCGCCCTATATCCCGACACGCTCGCTGCTGGGCACCGGGCTCCTGGATTCCAATCCCACCTTCCGGCAAGCGAGCGATCCTTTCTCGGGTAATCCCGTCGTCCTCGTCCCGGCGCTCAGGCCGGACGTGGCCATCCTGCACGTCCAGCGCTCGGACACGGAGGGTCACGCGCACTGCTGGGGCACGCTCGGCGTCACGCGCCAGGCGGCGCTGGCCGCCGCGCGCGTCATCATCGTGGCCGAGGAGATCTGGCCGCGCGAGCGCATCCTCTCCGATCCCGGCCTCGTTCTCGCGCCCACGCTCAAGGTCGCCGCCGTGGTCCACGAGCCTTTCGGCGCCTATCCGTCGCCAGTGCAGGGCTGCTACGGGCGCGGCCACGACTTCTATCAGCGCTACCACGAGGAAACGCGGACGGTGGACGGCACGCGGGCCTGGCTGGACCGCTGGGTCTACGGCGCGGCGGACTGGAAGGGCTTTCTCGGCGTGCTCGGCGCCCCGGCGCTCGACGCCGTCCGCGTCAAGACGAAGCGTCTCTCCGAACCTCTCGACTACGGAGCCTGAGCCCATGAAGATCACGGCTGTCGAGGCGATCTGTCTCGCCCTCCCGATGAAACCGCTCGACCCGCCGTCGCCATGGACCGCGGCCACGCGCAAGCAGATCGTGGTGCGCGTCAAGACCGACACGGGACCCACGGGAGTGGGCGAAGCCTTCGCCTACGGCGCGCCGCTCGCCGTCTGCAACGTGATCGAGGAGAGCCTGGCGCCGCTGCTCGTCGGGCAGGACCCGCTCCGGATCGAGCATCTCGTGGACCTCATGCACCGCGGCACCATGATCTACGGCCGGCGCGGGCTGGCCATGTTCGCGATCAGCGGCGTGGACATCGCGCTGTGGGATCTCCTCGGCAAGGCGCTGGACGCCCCCGTCCACGCGCTCCTGGGAGGCGCGACCCGGCCCAGACTGCCCGTGTACGCGAGCCTCATGCGCTACGATTCGCCGAAAGATGTCGCCGGCGCCTGCAAGGGCTTCGTGGCGCAGGGCTTCACCATGCTCAAGCTCCACCAGACCGATGTGGAATCCGTCCGCGCGGCGCGGGAGGCCGTGGGGCCGGACGTGCAGCTGATGCTCGACGTGAACTGCCCCTGGACCCCCGCCGAAGCCATTGCCATGGCGCGGCAGCTCGAGCCCTACCGGCTCTTCTGGTTCGAGGAGCCCGTGTGGCCTCCCGAGGACTACACGGGGCTGGCCGAGGTGGCGCGCGCCACCGCCACGCCCATCGCGCTGGGCGAGAACGAGTCCACGCTCTACGGCTTCCGCGAGATCGTGGAGCACCGGGCGGGCGATATCCTCCAGCCCAGCATCACCAAGGTCGGCGGCATCACCGAGCTCAAGAAGATCGCGGCGCTGGCCCAGGCCGCGAATCTCCCCATCGCCCCCCATGCCTTCTACTTCGGCCCGGGCCTCGCCGCCACCCTCCACGTGGCCGCGACGTGGGGTGGGCCCATCCCCGTGGAATTCCCGACGGGCGAGCACGAGACCTCCTTCCTGGCGCGACCGATCCAGGCGCGCGACGGTTACGTCGAAGTGCCGGCGGGTCCGGGCTTGGGCGTCGAGATCAACGAGGAGGCGATCCGCCGATTCCCCTACCACGCCGCCGCCGCCAAACCCTTCGTCCTCACGTAGCCATGCCCGACTTCACCGATCGGGAGCTGATGGTCATCGCCGCCGGCCGCGAGATCCGCGACGGCGACCTGGTCTTCGTGGGCATGCGGCTGCCGCTCCTGGCCTTCGCCTTCGCCAAGCGCACGCACGCACCGGGCGCGGTCGGCCTCTTCGAGAATGGCATCGTGCGTGATCAGCCGGCGACCGAGACGCTCATGACCATGAGCGACACGCCGAATATTCCAGGCGCGCTCTGGTCCACCGGCACGCTCGAGATCATGTCGCTCCTCCAGCAGGGGCTCGTGGACCTTGGTTTCATCGGCGGGGCGGAGGTCGACAAGCACGGCAACCTCAACACGAACTACGTCGGCGATTGGCGCGCGCCGAAAGTCCGGCTGCCGGGCAGCGGCGGCGGGGCGGACATCGCGAGCCTGGCCAGGCGCTTCGTGGTCATCATGCCGCAGGAGAAGCACCGGTTCAAAGAGCGCGTGGACTTC
>JBKPBU010000310.1:0-4872 GCA_046727015.1 Candidatus Methylomirabilota bacterium
TCGAGGAGGATGGTGCGCTTCGCGATCTTCCACGCGCCGTTCACCCGGCGCAGCACGTCCTCGCGGCTCCCGGCCAGGAGCTGGTGGTCCGTCTCCAGGTGCGAGCGGTACACGAGGAAGGCCGTCTTGGCCCTCACCTCGCCTTTGGACAGTGGCTCCGCCACGAGGTTGCCGATCAGGTGGCGCGTACGTGACGGGGGATCCTCTCCCCACGCCATCCCCGTGTCCAGGCGCGCCACTCGCATCTCCAGGTAGCGCCGGTCGTCCTCGATCAGGGCGAGATCTCCCAGCGGAGTCACTTCACGCTGCGCTTCGCGACGCAGGACGTTCTTCCGCCGGGGCATGAAATACAGCACGTCGTCCGTGAACAGCTCCAGCCATTCCTTGAACCTTCGCTCGTCGAGCAGCCAGGCCTCGTGGATGTAGAACGGCATCAGCTCCAGCCACAAGGCCTGGCCAGCAGTCACGGGCACCGTCGCGGCGGGGGCGCTCGCGGGCTTCCCCGCGCGGCGCTTCCGGCTACCCGCGGATGGTGGCCGTGCCTTCGAAGCGCGCGGTGATCGGGGCGAGGGGGATCTCCGCCCAGCTCTCGGCATTCATGAACTCCTCCCAGCGCCGGTAGAAGAGCCGCTGGTTGTTCTCGGAGATGTAACGCTCGGACACCACTCCCGGATACTCCGGGTGCGCGCCCGCGTGGCCAAGCCCCATCGACAGATCCTGGGGTATCCGGCGGCCGAGACGGCTCTTGCTCGCCGCCGTCACCTGGCGCCAGTTGTCGACGTCGTCCTGCTCGAACAGGCCGGCGGCACCGTTGTTCGCCTGGCTCCCGATCCGGATCGCGCGCTTGAGCGCTTCGGGGGCGCCCTTCTCGAGCAGCACGAAATGCCAGAACTCGGTCTGCAGCGGACCGCGCGGCAGGGCGAGCCGGAAGCCCAGCACGCCGTTCGGAAAGATGCTGTGGTTGCCGAGCTGGACGTGGCGCGCGCGGAACGCGCCCAGCCGGCGCTCCACCTCGGGAAGGGTGGCCTCGTGGTACGCCAGGAAGAGAGGGAAAGTATCCTTCGAGATGCCGTGCACGTAGCGCGGCGTGTTGTCGGGCGCCTCCCGGAACGTGAGCGAGTGCCCGTTGACGAAGACGTGCTTGTTCGGGCTCTCGAACTGATCCTTGTGGGAGAGCTTGGGGCGCCCGAGGTAGCGGGTCTGGACTCTCGCGCTCGACAGATGCGTGGTGGGCACGTGATAGTTGTCGGAGCAGTTGTCCACCATCGTCTTCCAGTTGACGGGCTCGAGCCACTTCATCGGGCCGAGCGCCTGCATCCCGCTGTCGAGCCGGTTGAAGACGGTATCCAGGTACCACCGCGCGTCGCCCAGGTAGGCCTCGAGGCTTGGCGCATCCGCCGCCCACGTGGCGAACACGATCCCCGCATACGTCTCGACCCTTGCCTGCACGAGTCCCAGCGAGGGCTTGTCCAGCGCGTCGTAGTAGGCCTCGGACGTCCCGGGCACGTGCTCCAGCCGGCCGTCGTTGCCATACGTCCAGCCGTGATAGGTGCACATGAAGCGCGTGGCGTTGCCGTCGTCGCAGCGGACCACGCGGTTGCCCCGGTGCCGGCACATGTTCAGGAGCGCATGCAGCCGGCCCTGGCCGTCGCGCGTCAGGATGACGGGGTCTTCACCCATGTACGTGTGGAAGAAGTCGTTGGCCTTGGGCACCAGGCTCTCGTGCCCGATCATGAGCCAGGCGCGTCCGAAGATCTTCTCCATCTCCTCGTCGTAGACGGCCTGGTCGCTGAAGATGCTGCGGTCGATCTTGCCGGTGGCCGGATCGATGATGGAGTACTTCTGCGTGGCACCCATACGGCAGTCCCCCTGGACGCGATTATAGGCTCGGCGCGGGACTCGTCCAAGGGGAGTAAGGGCCACGCCGTGATATCATTTCCCCCTCACCCTGCCCTCTCCCCCACTGGGGGAGAGGGATGAGAAGAAGGATTTCCCCTCACCCTCCTATCGGGAGCGGAGAGGGATGAGAAGAGGAGCGATCATGACAACGCTGCCGGCCGTATCCTTCAGCCATTTCGGGCTCTACGTCACCGATCTCCCCCGGATGGAGGACTTCTACACGCGCGTGCTCGGCCTCCTCGTGAGCGACCGCGGGAAGCTCCCGGGCGGATCCGATCTGGTCTTCCTGTCCCGCGATCCCGACGAGCACCATCAGCTCGTGCTGGCCACGGGCCGGCCGCCCGGCCTCGAGTTCAACGTGGTGAACCAGATGTCGTTCAAGCTCGCCGCGCTCGAGGATCTCAAGGTCATGCATGCGCGGGCGCGGGACGAGGGTGTCAAGCAGTTCCGGGTGGTCACCCACGGCAACGCCTGGTCGATCTATTTCCCCGATCCCGAGGGCAACCGGATCGAGCTCTTCGTCGACACTCCGTGGCACACGCCCCAGCCCGTGGCCGAGCCGTTCGACATCGAGAAGCCGGTGGAGACCATCTTCCAGGAGACCGAGGCGCTCTGCCGCAATCGCCCCGGCTTCGCGTCTCGGGCGGAGTGGCGGAAGACCCAGGTGGCGAGGATGGGCGGCTAGCGTCGCAGCCAACGGTAAGGCGCACTGCATTGACCTTCGACGTCATCGGCAAGCCGACCCCGAAGCTCGACGGCGCCGACAAGGTCACGGGACACACGCAGTTCCTCCACGATCTCACGCTGCCGCGCCTGGCCCACGGGGCCATACTCAGGACCCTGTACCCTCACGCGCGCGTGCTGCGCATCGACACCAGCCGCGCCGAGGCGTTGCCCGGCGTGATCGCCGTCATCACCGCTGACCGCGTCGAGCAGCACCCGTTCGGCTTCGCCAAGGATCATCTCGCCCTCAAGGGCGGAGCCGCGGACGGCGGCAAGGTCCGCTGCATCCGGGACGAGATCGCGGCGGTGGCCGCCCAGACCGAAGAGATCGCGCAGGAAGCCACGAGACTCATCCGGGTGGACTACGAGGAGCTGCCGGCTGTCTTCGATCCAGACTCGGCACTCCGTGCCGGCGCTCCCCTCGTCCACGACGAGCTCGGCAGCAATCTCGTCAACCTTCGCTACCAGTTCGCCCACGGCGACGTGGACGCGGCCTTCGCTCAGGCCGACGTGGTCGTGGAGGGAGACTACCGGCTCAACTATGTCACCACGGCCTGTCTGGGCACCATGGTCGCCATCGCGTCGTGGAGCTCGCCCGGGAGCTCCGATGCCGGCCTGACCATGTGGAGCACGACCCAGGTGCCGTTCCTCTACCAGCGCGACATGGCCGAGGCGCTGGGCATCACGGGTGATCGGGTGCGCGTGATCCAGCCGCCCGTGGGGGGCAATTTCGGCCGCGGGCTCGACCTCTACCCCATCGACATCATCGCGGCGCTCCTGGCCCGGCGGGCCGGACGGCCGGTGAAGATCGCCTTCGAGCGCATCGAAGAGTTCATCGCGAGTCCGACGCGCGAGCCGTGCCTGATCCACCTGCGGACGGCGGCGGATCGCCAGGGACGGCTGCTCGGCCGCGACGCCCGCGTGGTGATCGACAACGGCGCCTACGTCTCCTGGGGCTCGACCACGCCCTACGTGATGCTCTCCGCCACGGCCGGGCTCTATCGTGTCCCCGCCGTGCGCTTCGACACCACCATCGTCTACACCAACAACCCCTACTCGGGCTCCATGCGTGGCTACGGCAACCTCGAGGCCACGTTCGCCATCGAAGCCCAGATGGATGATCTGGCCGAGCGGCTGGGCCTGGACCGGGTGGAGATCCGCCGCCGCAACGCGATACGGGCGGGCGACGTGAACCCGCAGGGCAACGTCATCACCTCGTGCGCCATGACCGAGTGCCTGGACGCCGTCGAGCGTGAGATGCGCACGGCGGCGGCCCGTCCGCCCCGCCCCGGCTGGAAGCGCGGCGTGGGCTTTGCGGGCATGTTCCACGTGGCCGGCGGGGCTCGTGTCTACCGCTCCGACGGGTGCGGAGCCATCCTCAAGCTGGACGACTTCGGAAAGGTCTCGCTTCTCACGGGGGCGAGCGAGATCGGGCAGGGGTCGGAGACGGTGCTGGCCATGATCGTGGCCGAGGAGCTTGGCGTGCCGCTCGGACGGGTCGAGGTGATCAACAGCGACACCTCGGTCAAGCCCTGGGACGTGGGCGCCCACGCCAGCCGGACCACGTTCATCGCCGGCAACGCCGCCCTGCTGGCCGCGCGCGGGCTGAAGTCAAAGCTCCTGGCCCTGGCCTCCTCCGTGATGAACGAGCGGCCGGACGATCTCGAGCTCCGCCATGGCTGCATCCGGGTGAAGGGGCATCCGGAGCGCAGCATGGAATACGACCGCGTGGTGCGGGCCGGCCATTTCCGCGAGGGCGGACAGACCCTGGTGACCGAGGCCTTCTACGATCCGCCGAACGAGATGCTGTCGAAGGATCTACGCGGCAATGTCTCGGCCGCGTATGGCTTCGCCGCCCAGGCCGTGCTCGTCGAGGTGAGCGAGACGACAGGTCAGGTGGACGTGCTCAAGATCGCCTCGGCCCACGACGTGGGCCGGGCGCTCAACCCGCCCGCCGCGGAGGGACAGATTCACGGCGGCATCCACATGGGGCTGGGCTACGCCTTGTCCGAGCAGCTCGTGATCCAGGAGGGACGAGTCGTCAATCCGCAGTTCATGGAGTACGCGCTTCTCCTCGCCTCCGACATGCCCGAGATCGTGATCCAGCTCATCGAGACGGTGGACGAGGCTGGGCCCTTCGGTGCCAAGGGGCTCGGCGAATCGGGGACCATCCCGGTAGCCGCCGCGGTCGCCAATGCCGTGAAGGACGCCGTGGGCGTGCGCCTCACCGAGCTGCCCATGACGCCCGAG
>JBKPBU010000311.1:0-5118 GCA_046727015.1 Candidatus Methylomirabilota bacterium
GTCAGCGAGCCGATGCGCCCCGCGGCCACCGCTTCTCTCATGCGCTCGAGCGGGAAGTACGTGTTGATGTCCTTGGCCGTGGTGTGCTTCCGGTCGTAGCCGACGTGCGAGATCCTGAGATCGGGCGCGCTCTCCGTGGAATCCGAGTACACCTTGTAGAACTTGGCGGCGGCATTGTAGGGAGCACCGGGGCCCTGGTCTCCGGCCTCGGGCTGAAAGGGGGCCGCGGTCGTGATCAGCGCCACCCGCGCCCGGTCGAGCGACGTCTGGAGCGGCGTGAACGGGACCTCGACGAAATGCGCCCAGCGATACGGGTTGCCGTAGCCCAGGGCGAGATAGTAGTCGCGCGTCCGCTGCATATACAGGATGGGGACGTCGTCCTCCGCCGCGGCCACCGCCTTCGCCTCGGGCAATGTCGTCGACATGGCGTGCAGTATATCAGGGAGCGCGCCGCCCGTGATCCGCTTGCGGGAGCTGCTGGCGCGGAACGGTTGCTTTTCTGATTACCGGGTGGGTCCGCCACCCGGGGGCGGAGGATCGAGAACTTCGCGCACCTTGCGGGCCAGCTTGCTCGGGGTGAGCGACTTTTGCAGGAACGGGGTGCCCGGATCCAGGATGCCTTCGTGGATGATGACATTGTCGGTGTAGCCGGACATGTAGAGCACCTTGATAGCCGGGCGGAAGTCCTGGACGGCCTTGGCCAGCGCGCGGCCGTTCATTCGGGGCATCACCACGTCGGTCATGAGCAGGTGGATGGTCCCGGCATGCTGCTCGGCGATGCGGAGGGCATCCGAGACGTCCTCGCTTTCGAGCACGGTGTATCCCAGCATCTCGAGAAGCTCGCGCGCGAGCGCGCGGAAGCTGGGCTCGTCCTCCACCAGGAGAACGGTTTCGTTTCCCCGAGGCGCCCCGCCGGACTCGATGGCCGTTACGGCGGCGGCACTCTCCTCCGGCCTCGGGAGATAGATCCGGAAGCTCGTCCCCTGGCCGGGCTCGCTGTCCACCGTGATGTGGCCACGACTCTGATGAATGATCCCGTAGGCCGCGGCCAAGCCGAGCCCCCTGCCCTTGCCGATGTCCTTGGTGGTGAAGAAGGGCTCGAAGATCCGGGCGCGGGTCGCCGCATCCATGCCGCTCCCGCTATCGCTCACCGTGAGCACCACATGCGGGCCGGGGCGCGCGTCGAGGTGCCGCCGCACGTACGCGCTGTCCAGCTCCACATTGCGCGTGCCGAGAGTCAATTGCCCTCCTTCCGGCATCGCGTCCCGGGCGTTGATGGCCAAGATGAGAATGATCTGCTCGAGCTGCGTGCGATCAGCGGTGACCGGGCCCGTCAACGGGTCCAATTCCATGATGAGGTCGACATCCTCCCGAAGGACGGACTCGAGCACCGCCTTCATGTCGGCGATCACCTCGTTCATGTCGAGTACGGTCGACTCGAGAATCTGGGCCCGACTGAAGGCCAAAAGCTGCCGTGTCAGGCTTGCCGCGCGCTCTCCCGCGTCCCCGATGATCTTGACGTCACGCCGATTCGGATGATCAGCGGGTAGCTGGCCCAGCACCAGCTGACAGCGCACGGTGATCACCGTCAAGAGATTGTTGAAGTCGTGGGCGATCCCCCCCGCCAGGCGCGCGATCCCTTCCATCTTCATGGCCTGGCGGAGCTGTTCCTCGACGTGCTTGCGCTCCGTGATGTCGACGAGAACCGCAAGGGTGCCCGAAGCCCGGCCTTGGGGGTCGATGATCGGGGCGGTGGAGGACAGCACGTCGATCAGGGTGCCGTCCTTTCGCAGGCGATGCGACTCGTACAGGGTCGCTTCGCCCTTGAGGTTCCGCGCGGTGGCCTGATCGAACTCGGCCCGTTTCGCGTCCGGAATCGTGGGGACGGGGTGGCCGAGCACCTCGTGCTCCTTCCAGCCGAACATCACTTCCGCCGCCTTGCTCCAGGTGGTCACGCACCCGGCCGAGTCGAGCGAGACGATGGCGACCGCCGCCGTGTCGATGAGGCTCTCGAGCGATCGGGTCCTCTCGCTGAGCGCGCGCTCGGCCCGCTGCTTCGCGAGCGCCTTGTCGATCGTCGCCAGCAAGTGATCCATCTCGAACGGCTTGGTCAGATAGCCGAAGACGTCGCTATTGATGGCCTGGATGGCGGTGGCGGCCGAGGCATAGCCCGTGATGATGATGATCTCTGTGGTGGGGGCCGATGTCTTGATGGCCTGGAGCAGGGCGAGCCCGGAGACATCCGGCAGATGGAGGTCCACGATGGCCGCGTCGACGGAGCTGCTGGTCAGCAGCTCGAGGGCGGCCCGGGCTTCGCGCGCGGTCTGCACGCCATGGCCACGCTGCGCCAGCACCGCGCTGATGCTCTGAAGGGTGCCCGGATCGTCGTCGACGACGAGGATGCTCGCGGGCTCGTGCGAGGTCAGCATCGGCTCTAGGGTACGGGAGTGTTCCCGTCTTTTTCTACTTTAGAATCTGTTCCAAACGGAACACCGACCAATTGTTCCAAATGGAACATTGGCGGCGGCGGGGGTCAGCCGTGCAGGAAGAGATTGATGAGGGAGCTATGGACGTGCAGACCGCCGTTGTACTCGATGAAGCCCAGCTTCCGGAACTTGTTCATGAAGCCACTGACCCGCGGGCGTGTGCTGCCGATCATTTCCGCCAGCGTTTCCTGACTTATCCTGGGAAGGACAGGCTCGGATTTTCCTTCCTTTCCGAAATGGGCCAGCAGTAACAGCACCCGCGCCAGCCGCTTCTCGCTCGAGTTGAACAGCTGATCCACGAGGTCGTCCTCCATGCGCGCCGTGCGCGACAAGAGGTGCCCAATGAAAATCTCCGTAAGCGGCGACGCCTGGTGAAGCGCCGCCATCATGGCTTTTCTCTCGATTCTCTGGAGCAGCGCCTCGGTCATCGTGACCGCCGTGGCCACGCGAACCGATTGGCCGGCCAGGCATCCTTCTGCGAAAAACTCTCCCGGGCCCACCATGGCCACCACCGCCGACTTCCCTCGTGACGAGACGACGGTCAGCTTGACGCGGCCTTTTTGGATATAGAAGACGGCATCGGCAGGGTCGCCCTGGGCGTAGATGACCTGGCCCTTCCGATACTCCTGGACGGTCCGACCCGGGCCTACCTTCGAGAGGAACTCCCGCAGACGAAAGCGCTGAGGCTGTTTCCGTGCCATCTCGGCCTCCGACTCGCCTGACTCTGATCGATTCTTCAGAGCGATCCGAACGCGCTGACAATTACATCAGGGCGGGAGGGCGTCTGTCAAGATAGCGCCCTCGGTCCCTCCCCTCGCCCGAGCGCAATCCGGACCCGGTGGGTCGCGCCGTCTTCAGCGCGCGATCTCTCCGACGACGCGGACGCGGGTGCGCAGGGAGTTGCCGGGCAGGTAGGCGAGCGGCAGGTCCTCCACCTCCACCACGGTGACGGTCGCGCGGTCGGCGCCGGCCGCCACCGCCTTGTCCTCGGCGGCCCGGCGGGCGCGCGCGATGGCCTCCTCCCGCGGAAGATCCTGGAAGATCTGGTCCACCTCGCCGCTCACCTGGGCAATCGCCGCGCCCACCGCGTTGGCCACCGCCTGATGCGGCACGTTGACGACCTCGGAGACGCCGGCCAGACGCGGCGGCACCAGGAACGACCCGCCGCCCACCGCGATCAGCGGCGCGTCGCCCGCATCGGTCTTCATGCGATCCACGCCCTCTTCGATCATGGCGCGCGCCCGCCCGAGGGCCTCTTCCACCAGCGCGGACGGCAGTGACGCCACGCGCTTGCGGTCGCCGAGGTCGAGGAGCCCGGCGGCCACGGCGACGTCGGTGACGGTGAGGACGTCGCCCCCGAACACGAGGGCCTGCTCGGTGAGACGATAGCCCACGCTGGCCGGCCCGACCGTGAGCGATCCACCAGTCCCCGAGACCCCGGCCCCAGAGATGATCGTCCCACCGCCCAGGCCCAGCGAGAGGAGATCGGGCATCCGGAAGAGCGTGCGGACGCCGCCGATCTCGACCACGTTGTTGGCCTCGCGCGGAAAGCCGCGCCGGAGGCTTCCGATGTCGGTGGTGGTGCCGCCCACGTCGACGACCAGCGCCTCGTCGCGCTTCGAGAGGAAGGCGGCGCCGCGCATCGAGTTGGTCGGCCCCGAGGCGAAGCTGTAGACGGGGTACGCCTCTGCCACCTCCGCCAGCATCACGGTGCCGTCGTTCTGAGTCAGGTAGAGTGGCGCCGCGATGCCGCTCGCGCGCAGCGCCTCGGTGAATGCCCGCGTGGTCCGCCGGGCCAGCTCGATGAGGCAGGCGTTGAGGAGGGCGGCATTCTCGCGCTCGAGCAGGCCGATGCGCCCGAGCCGGTGGGAGAGGGTGACCGTCACGTCGGGGCACTCCTCGAGGAGAATCGCGCCGGCCTCTTCCTCGCAGGAAGCGTTCAGGGGCGAGAAGACGGCGGCGACGCCGACCGAGCGGATCCCGGCGGCACGGATCCGCCGCGCGGCCTCACGCATGCCCCTGGCGTCGAAGGGAACGAGCGGGCGGCCGTCGAACTCGTGCCCGCCCTCCAGCGTCACGACCTCGGCGCGGACGAGACCCGCGAGGTCCTCGGGCCAGTCCACGAAGGGCGGGAGCGATGCGCCGGAAGGCAGGCCGATGCGCACCGCGGCCACCCGGCCGAGGTCGCGCCGCTGCACCACGGCGTTGGTGAAGTGGGTGGTGCCGATCATCGCCGCCTGCGCCTCGCGCGCGGCGGGCGCCTGCTCCACCAGCGCGGCGAGGGCGCGGGTGATGCCGGTGGTCACGTCCGCGGTGGTGGGGGTCTTCACCGCCGCCGCCACCGCGTCCTCCTCCAGGAGGACCGCGTCGGTGTTGGTGCCGCCGACATCGATGCCGATCCGCCGTCTCACGCGAACACCGACTGGAAGTCGAGGTCGTAGCCGAAGGCGCGCGGGCCCACATGCTCCAGGCCCTTCGGAGTGAGCAGGATCGGAGGCGCGGGCAGGGCGATGACGGTCACCCGCTGGCCATAGCGAAGCGTCTCGGTGCCGATCGCGTCGCCGGAGACGGTGTCGAGCACGCAGATGAGGTCGGGCGTCATGACCCGCGGCAGGCCGTCGAGCCAGCCGAC
>JBKPBU010000312.1:0-8540 GCA_046727015.1 Candidatus Methylomirabilota bacterium
GTCGTGCAGGTCGAAGACCCACTTGGTCGTGGCGTACACGCCGGTCAGGTAGCCGCCCGTCGTGTGCACGATGCCCTTGGGCTTGCCGGTCGAGCCCGAGGTGTAGAGCAGGTACAGCATGTCTTCCGCGTCCATCTTTTCCGGAGCGCAGTAGGCGTCGGCCTCCTTGCAGAAGTCGTCCCACCAGACGTCGCGGCCGGCCTGCATGTCGACGGGCTGGCCGGTACGCTTGAGCACGACCACGGTTCCCACGTCGGGGCACTCTTTGAGCGCCTCGTCCACGTTCTTCTTGAGCGGCACGATGCCGCCGCGACGCCACCCGCCGTCCGCCGTGAGCAGCACGGTCGACTGCGCGTCGTGGATCCGCTCGCGGATGGCCTCGGGCGCGAAGCCGCCGAAGATCACGCTGTGGGGAGCTCCGATACGAGTGCACGCCAGCATGGCGATGGCCGTCTCCGGCACCATGGGCATGTAGATGGTGACGCGATCGCCCCGCTTGACGCCGGCCCGCCGGAGCGCGCTGGCGAAGCGGTTCACCTCGCGGTACAGGTCCCAGTAGGTCAGCGTCCGGGTGTCGCCTGGCTCGCCCTCCCAGATGAGGGCGGCCTTGGTGCGACGGGCCGTCGTGATGTGCCGGTCGAGGCAGTTGTAGGACACGTTGAGCTTCCCGCCGACGAACCACTTCGCGTGGGGCACCTTCCATTCCAGCGCCTTCTTCCACGGCTTGAACCAGTCGAGCTCTTTGGCAAAGCCCTCCCAGAACTTGGCAGGATTTTTCGCGGCCTGAGCATAGATCGAGGCGCGGTTGACGTTGGCCCGCTTTACGAACTCCTTGGGCGGGGGGAACTTGCGCTTCTCTTTGAGGAGAGCCTCGATGTTACTGCCGCCGCCCGCCGCCTTGGTCGCCATGTCTGGGGTGCCTCTCCGTCAAGGGTGAAGTCGGGATCGGCGCGCGACCGCGCCCGCTATCTTCTAAACCAAGTCCCCACGGACTTCAAGTGGCGCGCGCCCCGCCGTCGCTCGGCTCCGATCCCTGCCGGCGGAGGCCATAGCGCGCCATCTTGTCGGAGAAGTTCTTTGGGTCCATGTCGGCGTGTTTGGCGGCCGCCGTCAGCTTGCCGCCATTGGCCTCGAGCAGCCCCGCCACGTAGGCGCGCTCGAACTCCTCGACCACCCGCGCCTTCGCGTCTCGGAACGGCAGCGATAGGTCCACCGGCGCGTGCGCGCCCGCCGGCCCACCGAGGAAGCGCTCGAGCCCGGTCAGGACATCCTCCCTGGAGACGATGACGGCGCGCTCGATGACGTTCTCGAGCTCGCGCACGTTGCCCGGCCATGGGTAGCGCACCAGAGCCTGGAGGCTGTCCGGGACGATGCCCCTCACCGCCCGCTTGAGCCGCCGGCCGGCCTCCTCGAGAAAGTGCTGGGCGAGGAGCGGGATGTCTTCGGGCCGCTCGCGCAGCGCGGGCACCCGGACCGGCATCACGGACAGGCGATAGAAGAGATCGCGGCGAAATGCCCCGCGCTCGACCTCGGCCTGGAGGTCCTTGTTGGTCGTGACGATGAAGCGCACGTCGATGTCCACCGGCCGGTCCGCGCCCACCGAGGTGACCTTCTTCTCCTCGATCGCGCGCAGGAGCTTGCTCTGCAGGTGCAGCGGCATCTCGCCGATCTCGTCCAGGAGGAGGGTGCCGCCGTGGGCCATCTGGAAATGCCCGCGACGGTGCTCGCTGGCGCCGGTGAACGCGCCCTTGCGCGACCCGAAGAGCTCCGACTCGAACAGCTCCTCGGGGATCGCGGCGCAATTGACCGCCACGAACGGGCGGTCCCGGCGGACCCCGGAGTAGTGCACGGACCGCGCGAGCAGCTCCTTGCCCACTCCCGTCTCGCCGTGGATCAGCACGGTCGTGTCCAGGTCCACCACGGAGCGCAGCGTCTCGAAGACCGAGTGCATGGCCCCGCTCTTCGCGACCACTTTCCGGAAGGTGAACCGCTCCTGGTTGCGACGGATGGATCGGCGGTTGGCCGACTTCAGCGCCTGGAACTCGATCGCCCGGCGGATCACGAGCAGCATCTCGGCCGTCTCGAAGGGCTTGACGAGGTAGTCCTCCGCGCCCAGCCGCATCGCCTCGACCGCGGACTCGATGGTCCCGTAGGCCGTCATGACCACCACGGCCAGATCGGGGTGATCGGTCTTGACCTGGCGCACGAGAGCGACCCCATCCATGCCGGGAAGCCGCCGGTCGGTCAGCACCAGGTCGACGTCTTCGACCTTGAGCGTGTCCAAGGCCTCTTCGCCGCTCTGGACCGGCAGCACCTCGTAGCCCGCCAGCTCGAGCGTGCGGTGCAGCGGGCGGAGGAAGACCTCGTCGTCGTCGACCAGCAGCAGCCGTTGCTTCATGATGTCCCTCCTGCTAGAGATTGCGCGATCGTAACCGCCGGCAACGAGACACGAACGCGCGTCCCGCGTCCGGGCGCGCTCTCGATGCTGACCTCGCCTGCGTGGAGGTCCACGATCTTCTTGACGATGGCCATGCCGAGGCCGGTGCCCGAGGGCTTCGTGGTGAAGAACGGCAGGAAGATCTTTTCCCGGTCTTCGGGGGCGATGCCGGCGCCGTTGTCGATGACTTCCACCACGGCGCGGTCCTCCTCGGAGAGGAGATTGACCACCACGCGGCCGTCGGCGCGCCGCGGGTCGATGGCCTCCAGCGCGTTCTTCAGGACGTTGGCGAAAACCTGGCGCAGGCGCTGGCCGTCGGCCGAGGCCGCGACCTCCCGGTCCACGCGGCCGTAGCTGACCTCGACACCGCGAGCGTGTCCTTCGGCCGCCATCGCCTCCACGACGGGATCGAGGACACGGGCCACCTCGTACTCTCCGCGCTCGAGCTTGGTGTCACGGGTGAAGTCGAGCAGGCTGTTGATGATGCGCTCGATCTCGACGATGCCGGACAGAATGGAGCGCGCCATTTCCTTCGACAGCGCGCCGCCGCCAAGCTCTCCCGACGAGAGGAGGTTTGTCGCCATCTTGATGCCGCCGAGGGGGTTTCTGATCTCGTGGGCGACCCCCGCCGCCATCTCGCCCAGCGAGGCCAGCTTCTCACGCTGGATGAGCCGGCGCTGGGTCTCGACCTGCTCGGTGAGGTCGCGGAGCACGCCGACGGTGCCGATGATCTGTCCGGCGGCGTCGAAGATGCAGCGCACCGAAAGGTGGGCGGGGAAGACCTGGCCCTTGGCCGTCCGCCCCGTCACCTGCCCGCTCCAGCCCTGCCCCGCCTCGACCGCGGGCACGATGGCCTTGGCCGCCCGGGCGCGCTCATCCGGTCCGAGCAGGTCCTGGAAGCCGATGCGTCCGAGCCGGCGTCCCCGGTAGCCGAGGAGGCGCTGGCCGGCGGGGTTCATGGTGACGAGACGGCCATCCACGCCCGTGGTGAAGATGCAGTCGTCCACGCTCTGGACCACCGAGGCCAGCAGGCGCTCGCCCCGCCGCACCTCCTCCTCCGTCAGGCGCAGCGACTCCTGGATATGCTGGAACGAGGTGACGAGCTCCTGCGCCTCGTCCTTGGAGATCGTGAAGCGGTCTTCCACGATCATGCGCGCCGCGGCGGCGCCGAGGGAGGCCGCGAGCAGCCGCTCGAAGCGGATGCGCAGCTCGAGCAGCTCCGGCACCGAGAGCTCCGCCGGGGCCCTGCCGCGGAAGAGCTCCCTCACGATCCCCTCCGCCTCGACGTCACCCACGTAGTGGTGCACGAGACGCTCGATCTCGGTCGCCGACAGGATGGCCGGCGCCCCTGCCGGCTGCCGGTCGTCCCCGGGAGCGCCCACGAAGGCAGCGGCCTGCGCGCGATCGTCTGCGTCCTGCTCGGTGAAGAGCGACACGAGCACGAACAGCGCGAGGTTGACGAACAGCGACCAGAAAATCCCGTGGGTCGTCGTGTCCAGGCCCGTCAGGCCAAAGAGCGCGGTCGGTCTCAGCCAGGCGAGGCCCAGCGGCCCATCGGCCAGGACCGACGGTGAGACCAGACCCTCCTTGACCAGCGCCGGAATGATGAGCGTGTAGGCCCACAGCGCGAACCCCGCGGAAATGCCCGCGGCGGCGCCCCGGCGGTTGCCGCGCCGCCAGTACAGGCCCAGCAGGATGGCGGGGGCGCACTGGCTGACCGCAATGAAGGACAGCAGCCCCATCTCGACAAGCAGCAGCTGGCCGCGCTCCATCCGGGCCCACGCGAAGCCCAGGCCCACGACCGCGAGCATGGCCACGCGAGTGTAGAAGAGGGTCACCCAGTAGATATCCTCCATCTGGCGCCGCCGCAGCAGCATGGGCAGGATGATGTCGTTGGTGATCATCTTCGAGAGCGCGAGCGATTCCACCACGATCATGGCGGTGGCGGCCGAGAACCCGCCCAGGAACACGACGACCGAGACGAGGTGACTGTCGAAGTGTAGCGGGAGGCGAAGGATGAAGCCGTCGGCCTGGGCAGCCGACTCCGGGAAGACGATCAACCCTGCGAAGGCGATGGGCAGCACGAAGAGGTTGATGAGCAGCAGGTAGAGCGGGAAGCTCCAGGCGACGGCGTTGACGTCCCGCTCGCGCGGGTTCTGGACGACGAGCACGTGAAACTGCCGAGGCAGGAACATGACGGCCATCATGGAGATCAGCAGCATGGCCGCCCACCGCGCGTACGAAGCCGTCTGCGGCTGGTCGATCGTCAGCAGGCGCGACCACTGCGGGTCCGCGGCGATGCGGCCGAAGATCTCCCCGGCCCCGCCGAAGAGACCCCACGTGACGTAGATGCCCACGGCCAGGAAGGCGACCAGCTTGACGACGGATTCGACCGCCACCGCCGTCATCAAGCCGGTCTGCTGCTTGGTGAAGTCGAGGTTTCGCGCGCCGAAGAGGATGCCGAAGAGGGCCAGCGTCACCGCCACGAGCAGGGTCGGGTCGAAGACGTTGAGGACCGACCCCTCCTGCAAGATCATGGTGAAGGAGGCGGACACCGCGCGGAGCTGGAGCGCGATGTACGGGATCATGCCGGCGACCACGAGCACCGCGACGAGGGTGCCGAGGTTCGCCGACTTGCCGTAGCGGCTCGAAATGAAGTCCGAGATCGACGTGATGCGCTGCTCCTTGGACACCCGCACCAGCTTGGCCAACAGGAGAGGCCAGAGCAGCGCCACGCAGGCGGGGCCCAGGTAGATCGTCAGGAACTCGAGGCCCCGGTTGGCCGCCAGGCCCACGCTGCCGTAGAAGGTCCACGCCGTGCAGTAGACGGAGGCCGCGAGGACGTAGGTGACGGTGCGGATCCGCGGGTGGCTCAGGCGATGCGCGAAGGTCTCGCCAGCGGTGGCGACGAGGAACAGGAAGACGAGGTAGCCGAGGAGGATGGCCAGTAGGGTCGGCTGGCTCAGCCAGCTCACTCGTCGTCCTCCAGCGGACGGTAGCGTATGGCAACAACGACCAGCACCGCGACGATGACCGCCCACACCGTGAAAAGATACAGGGCGAGAGCCGGCACGCCTGCGATGAGCACCGGACGGTTGGCGATGGTGAGCAGAGGCCAGAGGAGCAGGGTCCCGAAAAAGAGGAAGCAAGCGGCAAGCAGTTCCCTGGCCTTCATTGGCTGGCGGGATTATAGGCGTCGCCAGCGGGGGACGCAATCATCGTCCCCTCCCACGGGCAGCCGTGCCGCCCAGGCCCCACCGCGGGCTCGCCGCTGCTAGCCGGGCTTGGGCAGGAAACGCTCCACGAGGAGGGCCTGAAAGCCATTCTCCAGCTCCGCGGCGACGGCCTGCGCGACTTCGCCGGCCGAGCCGGGGCGCTCGAGCCACTCACCCTGGCCCCAGCCCTCGAGGTAGGCGTCCTCCTCCGTCGCGTTCTCACGCATGGCGAGCGAGTCGATCAGGTCCTGGAACTTCTGGGAGAGCTGCTCGCGCGCCGTCTGGTCGCCGTCGGCGGCCTCGACCAGTGACGGGATCTCCTTCCAGTGCACGATGCGGTAGCGGGCCATGGGCTGGTGCGGCACATTCTACCGAATCGACGCGCGCTTGCTTGACAAAGGTGTACCCCGACCCTAGGCTCTGACTGCGTCCGGCGGAATGATGGTGACGCTGATCGCCCGAACCTGATTGGCCCACGGTCGACATGCCTCAGGCATGTCGAAGATGGAGATTCGCTATGATCGACGTGAAGACGGCGGACAAGGAGCTGCAGACCTACATCCGCCCCCAGACCTTCCCCGTGGCGATCCGGATGCTCAAGCCCGGCGAGCCCATCCCCGAGCGGGCCAAGCGCCCCGCGCGGGACTTCAAGAAGCTCAGCATGTCCTGCCAGGTCATCGACATGTCGCGCCGGTACGGGTGGATGATCGCGCTCACGCGCGAGGACCACATCTGCTCGCTCGGCATCACGGCCATCGGCTTCGACAAGCCGCTGCCCATCTACAACGTCGGCACGCTCTGCGAGGGCATGTACACGGAGACGAAGGAGGCGGGCCAGCGCTCGGAGGCCGCCATCGACAAGTTCGCGCCGGGAGAGTACGAGACGCTGCTCGTCGCCCCCCTCGACCGCGCGACCTTCGAGCCTCACCTGGTCTGCGTCTATGCCAACCCGGCGCAGGTGATGCGACTGACGCAGGCGGCCCTGTGGAAGCGGGGCGGGCGCCTGCACTCCTCCTTCGAGGGGCGCGCGGTCTGCGCCGACATCATCGTCACGACCATGCAAACCGGCGAAGCCCAGGTCATCCTGCCCTGCTCGGGCGACCGCATCTTCGGGCAGACCCAGGACCACGAGATGGCGTTCGCGATTCCGTGGGCGAGGATGGAAGAGATCGTCGAGGGCCTCCGGGGTACCCACGCCGGCGGCATCCGCTACCCGATCACGCAGTTCATGGAATACGAGGCGAAGCTGCCTCCGCGCTACATGGAGGTCAACCGGCTGTGGGACGCGGAGAAAGGCAAGGCGCCGCTGACCAACCGGGACCGCGTGGTCGCCGCCTACAAACGCTCCTTCTCCGACCGCGTGCCCGTCTACCCCATCGTCGCCTCGTTCGCCGGCACGCTCGACGGGCAGTCCATCGAGGAGTACTGCACGAACCCGGTCAAGGCCATCAGCGCCATGATGAACTACTACGAGCGCTACCAGCCGGACGTGGTGCTGGCGTACAACGACCTCGCCAAGGAGGCGGAGGCCTTCGGCTGCAAGGTCAAGTACTCCGACTACGTCGTGCCATCGATCGAGGGCCACGTGCTCGAGGACAAGGCCAATCTGGCCAAGCTGAAGATGCCGGACCCCTACGGCACGGCTCGCCTGCCCGGCTTTCTCGAGCAGTGCGAGGCGCTCGTGAAGGCCGCCCCGCCCGCCGCCATGGGCGCGGTGGCGGTCGGCCCCTGGACCATCGCGATGCTGCTGCGCAATCCAGAGATGATGCTGCTCGACACCTTCGAAGACCAGCAGTTCATCCACGACCTCATGCGCGTGACCACCGACTTCTGCAAGATCTGGGGCGACGCTATCGCCAAGACCCGGATCGGACTGAGCTTCTCGGAGCCCACGGCCTCCATCAGCCTCGTGTCGCCGGATAACTACCGCGAGTTCATCGCCCCATACCACAAGGACCTGGTCGACTACTTCAAGGCCAAGAAGGTCGGGCTCACCACGCACATCTGCGGCACGACCTATCCGATCTACGAGGACATCATCGGCTGCGGCTTCACCACCGTGTCCTTCGACCTCGACCAGCAGGGCGACCCGAAGCTGTACGTGGACCAGCTGGAGCGCTTCATGGAGATCTCCAAGGGGCGCGCCGTCGCCATCGGCAACGTGGACGCGACCAAGTTCGAGAAGACCACGCAGGCGGAGATGGAGGCGGACGTGCGGCGGTGCATCGACACGGCGGCGAAGCACTCGGGCTTCATTCTCTCGACCTCGTGCGAGATCCCGCCGCGGTCGAGCCCCGAGATCGTGAAGTGGTTCATGGACGCGGCCCACGAATACGGCCGCTACGACCGGGTCTTGGGCTAGGAGTACTAGCGGTTTACGTGGCAGGGCGTCGAGAAGGGGCCAGATGCGAGGCGGCGCCCGAAGGCCGCGGGCGAGGCGTACTCTCTGTACGTTGAGCCCGCAGCCGAGGGCGCCCCAAAATGTAACTACGTCTGGGTCGCAGATGGGCCCTTATCGGCGCCCTGCGGCTACCACTTGAAGGGCTTCTTGGAGGGCGGCACTCCGTAGGCGCCACGGTCGCCACCACCGAACCCGCCACCCCTGCCACCGCCGCCCGGGCGTCCGCCCGGCCGGCCGCCGCCCCGGGGGCCGCCGCCGGATCCCGGCGCCTTGGGGGTCGAAAGGTTCACGGTCAGCTTGCGGCCGTCGAGGTCCTTGCCGTTGAGCTCCGAGATGGCGCGCTGGGCCTCCTCGGCGGTGGCCATCTCGACGAAGCCGAAGCCGCGTGACTGCCCAGAGAATTTGTCGGTGATCACCGCTGCGGATTCGACGGTACCGCACTGGGCGAAGTACTCACGCAGGGTCTCACTCGTGGTCGAGTAAGACA
>JBKPBU010000313.1:0-2075 GCA_046727015.1 Candidatus Methylomirabilota bacterium
AGAGAGCTGCTCGAGGCGGTCGCCAGGGGCGCTCTCGACCCTGAGCGGGCGCTGGCGAAGCTGCGCGATCTGCCGGTGGACGACCTGCGCTTCGCCCGCGTCGATCTCCATCGCTCCCTGCGCCACGGTGTCCCGGAGGCCGTGTTCTGCCAGGGCAAGACGCCCGCCCAGGTGCTCGCGATCGTCACGCGCCTCGCCGAAAGCCACGACAATATCCTCGCTACGCGCGCGGACGCGGCGGTGATCGACGCTTTGACAGGGTCCGGGCTCGAGTGCGCGGTCCATGCGGAGGCGCGGCTGGTCGTCGTCAAGCCGCGCGCACACGAGGGCGTCGGGCTCATCGTGATCGTGAGCGCCGGCACGTCCGACATGCCCGTGGCGGAAGAGGCCGCCGTTACCGCCGAGGCCATGGGCAATCGCGTCGAGCGCATCTACGACTGCGGCGTGGCCGGCCTTCACCGCCTCGTCCCCCATCTCGACCGGCTCAACGAGGCCAATGTCATCGTCGCGGTGGCGGGCATGGAGGGCGCCCTGCCGAGCGTGATCGGGGGTCTCGTGGACCGGCCCGTGATCGCGGTCCCGACCAGCGTCGGCTACGGCGCCTCTTTCGGCGGAGTCGCGGCGCTCCTGGCCATGCTCAACTCGTGCGCGCCGGGCGTGTCGGTCGTGAACATCGACAACGGCTACGGCGCCGCGGCGCAGGCCAACCAGATCAACAAGCTCGCCGCCAAGATCAGGTAGCCATGCGCATCGCATATTTCGACTGCCCGAGCGGGGCCGCGGGCGACATGATCATGGGCGCCCTGGTCGACGCGGGCGCGGCCTTCGAGACGCTCCAGGCCGAGCTCGCCAAGCTCGGTCTCGAAGGTTTTACGCTCGAGCGTCGAGAGGTCATGAAGGGCGCCTTCCGCGCGGCCAAGGTGGACGTCCATATTCACGACCATGACCATGCGGGCGGAGAGGCCGGGCACGAGCACGATAAGCCGCATGGACGGCACCGGCATCCGGAGCGAAACCTGCGCTCCATCCTCGAGCTGATCGCGGCGAGCGGACTCGACAACCGCGTGAAAGCGAACGCGGCGCGCATCTTTTCCCGGCTCGCGGAAGCGGAGGCGCGCGTGCACGGGACCTCCGTGGACGAGGTCCACTTCCACGAGGTCGGGGCCGTGGACGCGATCGTGGACATCACGGGCGCCTGCATCGGCCTCCATCTCCTCGGCGTGGACGCCGTGCACTGCTCCGCGCTGCCCGTCGGCGGCGGGTTCGTCACGGGGGCGCATGGACGCATGCCCATACCCGGTCCGGGGACGGCCGAGCTGCTCAAGGGGTTCCCCGTCGTTGACACGGGGGTGAAGCGGGAGCTCGTGACGCCGACCGGCGCTGCTATCCTGACGACGCTCGCGGCATCGGCGGGGGCCATGCCGGCCATGACCGTCGAGGCCGTCGGCTATGGCGCCGGCACCATGGAGCTCGAAACGCCCAATATCATCCGCGTCTTCCTGGGCCGGGCGGCGGAGGTCCGCGGGACCGAGACGATTATCCAGATCGAGACCACCGTGGACGACATGCAGCCGCAGCTCTGGGAGGCCGTGATGGAACGGCTCTTCGAGGTTGGCGCGCTCGACGTTTACCTGACGCCGGTGACCATGAAGAAGAGCCGGCCCGGTATAGTGCTGACGGCGCTGTGCCCGCCCGACCAGGTCACCGAGCTATCGCGCGTGCTGTTCGAGGAGTCGCCGACCATCGGCGTGCGGTGGACGGCCTACGAGCGCGAGCGGCTCGACCGCGAGACCGTCACGCTGACGACGGCCTACGGTCCAGTGCCCTTCAAGGTGTCGCGGCTCGCCGGCCGCGTGATCACGGTCACGCCGGAGTTCGCAGAGATCCGCCGGATCGCGAAGGAGAAAGGACTGGCCGCCCGCGAGGTTCTCGACCGGGCGCGGGCCGACGGCCGCCGGCTCCTCGAGCCATGATCTGCCCGGCCTGCCGCCACGACAACCCCGAGCGCGCCAAGTTCTGCCTCGAGTGCGGCCAGCGGATGGCGGCCGCATGCCCGCAGTGCGGAACCGAGCTGC
>JBKPBU010000314.1:0-1541 GCA_046727015.1 Candidatus Methylomirabilota bacterium
GTGCGCCGTCACGACCGGCTCTCCCGCGCGACGCGAGCCGGCGCTGAAGCGCTCGGTCTCACGCTCTTCCCCAAGACCACGGCGAGCCCCGCGCTCACCGCGGTGCAGGTCCCCGCGGGGCTGGACGCCGACCGGGTGGTCGAGAGGTTCGCCACCTCGCACAACATCACGATCGACGGCGGGCGCGGCCCGACGAAGGGCAAGATCTTCCGCATCGGCCACATGGGCTACGTGGACGACTTCGACGTCACCACGGCGCTCGCTGCCCTCGAGCAGGTCCTGCACGAGCTGGGGCATCCGGTCGACTTCGGCGCGTCCCTCGGCGCCGCCCAGAAGGTTTTCGCCGAGCGAGGGTAGCCGCGGTAAGATAGCGGCTTGGCCATGTCACTGAGACTCTTGCTCCTACGTCACGGGGAAACGGCCTGGAACCGGGAACGCCGGTACCAGGGCTGGAGGGACATTCCTCTATCCGCGGAGGGCCTCGTCCAGGCCGAAGCCGCCGCCCGCGAGCTCAAGGAGCATGCCTTTGCCGCCGTCTACGCGAGTCCGCTCCGGCGCGCGGTCGATACCGCCACCGCGATCGCCGCGCCCCACGGTCTCGAGGTCGAGACGGACCCGGCTTTCCAGGAGCTGGGCTTCGGCCTGTGGGAAGGGCTGACGCTCGACGAGGCGCGGGCGCGCGACGCCGCGCTCTACCAGAGCTGGGCCAATACGCCGCACCTCGTGTCGCCCCCCGAGGGCGAGAGCCTCGTCCAGGCGCGCGAGCGCGTGCTGGCGGGACTCCAGCGGCTACGCGCGGGGCATCAGGACGAGACCGTTTGCCTCGTCGCTCACGCCATCCCCGTGCGCATCCTCATCCTGGAGGCGCTCGGGCTCGGGCTCGACCGCATCTGGTCGTTGCACTCGGCGCCCACCGGCATCTCCGAGCTCGAGTTCAGCGACGACTGGACGGCGCTGCACCGCATGAACACCCTCGTCCACCTCGACGCCGTCACGGCGGGCCGGTAAGGGCTCGAGATGACGCAGGACCGCCGTCACCAGCAGACACAACTGCCCAAGGGCGCCAAGATCTACCTGCCCGACGAGGCCGCGCAGAAGCGGCGCGTCGAAGCGGAGCTTCTCGGCGTCTTCCGCAAGTGGGGCTACCGCGACATCGTCACCTCCGCCTACGAGTACTTCGACGTGGTCTCGCAGGGGACCGACCAGGACCTCCAGGAGCGGATGTTCAAGATGGTGGACCGCGAGAGCGGCCGGCTCCTCGCCCTGCGCGCCGACGTGACGCCGCAGATCGCGCGCATCGTCGCCACGCGGATGCGCGAGGAGCCCAAGCCCCTGCGCCTCGCCTACCTGACCAATGTCTTCCGCTACGACGAGCCCCACGTCGGGCGCTACCGCGAGTTCTACCAGGCGGGCGTGGAGCTGGTCGGCCTGCCCAACCCCGAGGGCGATGCGGAGCTGATCGCCATGGCGGTGGAAGGCCTCCGGGCGCTCGGCCTCCGGGAATTTCAGCTCGACGTCGGGCAGGCCGATTTCTTCCGCGG
>JBKPBU010000315.1:0-3141 GCA_046727015.1 Candidatus Methylomirabilota bacterium
GCGCTCGGCTTCTGCGGCCGAGAGCTGGGCGACCTGGTTCTCCAGCTGGCGCACCCGGGAGCGGAGGCGCCACTGCTGCGCGAAGCCCGAGAGGGCGGCGAAGACGATGCCGATGAAGGCCGAGAGCAGGATGACGAGCGCTACCGGCATGCCCTCGACTCGCCAGACCAGGAAGCGGATGACCACCGGGTCGAGATTCTGGATCGCGAAGATTGCGGCCGCGGCGCCGACCAGAGCCATGAGCACGTAGACGAAGAGCATCGCGGTCTCCTCCTTAGGTCTTGCCGTTCTGGCCGAGAGCGCGCAGGAAACGCTGAACGAGCCGCTCCTGGCACTTGGCGGAGTCCGCGCCGTCCGGCCCGACCAATGCCCTGAGGGGTACCACGGCCTTGGCCATGGTCCGGTGGCCGCCCGCCGAGCCCAGGTCGCCGAAGGCCGCGCGCGTCACGTCACCCGCGCTTCTGACGTAGCCGACGCTGCGCACCGAGACGTGGACGTCGTCGCCGACCACGCCCGAGACGACCGACCATTCGACTCCCTTGGCCTGAAGACCGAAGTCGGCGAACTGCGGGATCAGGTCTGCGGTGGCGACGGGACCGAGGTGGGAGAAGAACACGCCCTTGACGATCCTGCGCTTGGCGAGCCCGGCCGCCAGGGCGTCGAGCGCGGCTTCGCCGAGGGCGGGGCGCTCGATGCGGCGCAGGGCGTTGTGGTTGGCGAGGAGGTACAGGAACGCGAACGCGTCGAGGTCGGCCCGCGTCCCGCCTCGCTCGAGACCGAGCGTGTCGGCCTTGATGCCGTAGAGCAGGGCCGTGGCGAGGCGCTGCGTGATCTTGACGTCGGCGGCCCGCAGGTACTCGACGAGGATGGTCGAAGTGGCGCCGTACGACGGCCGCACGTCGCGGATTCGGGCGCGCACCGGCTCTTCGACCGGGTGGTGGTCGATGACGAGATCCACGTCGACGAAGCGCTCCTCCAGGAAAGATGGCTGGACGTCCACCATGGCCACCCGGTCGAAGCCGTGCATCTCGCGCGTCGTGATCGGCTCGACGTCGATGTCGAGGATGTCGCACATGGCGATGTTCTCGGGCCGCGTGATGGTGCCGAACGTGCAGATCGGTGCTCCCGTCCGGTTGCGGCCAAGCAGGGTCCGGAGCGCCAGGGCCGACGCAATGGCGTCGGGGTCGGGATCGTCCTGCATCAGGATGAGAATGCGCGAGGCGCTCTCGAAGTGCGCGCGGATCCGCTCGACGCGCGTGCGCTCCTGGGCCCGTTCCAGCTCGGGCTGGAGCACGCGCTCGGCGAAGGCGCTGAGGGGCACCGTGATGGCGCCGGGGACGTGGAGACGATCGTCGCCCACGACGAGCACGGGCGCGTCGGGTAGCGCCGCGCGCACCGCCGCTGCGATCCGCGGCGCGCGGCCGGCCGGCGCCCCTACCACGAGCGGCCCGCGGCCGCGGCCGAGGGCCCGACGATACGCTTCCGGGTTTTCGGGATCGCCGGTCATGGCCCGCGCTTTCTGCCGTGCCAGCCGGGCCCGCAGCGCGGGTCGTGACACGAGGTAAAGCGGTGGCTCGCCACCGAGGGCGATGTGGCCCTCGAAGTGCAGGATGAGGTCTTCCGGCAGGACGAGTACGGGCCGCATCGAGAACCCTCGGGGGGAGGCTCCTAGCCGCGCGTCCGGCGGCGGTAGGCACGGGTGCCGGCCCGCACGCCCGCGCGCACCGCACGCGTCAAGCGGCTCGCTCTCAGCTCGACCGTGTCTTTCGAGGCGGTCAGGCTGCGGGTGATCGAGTCGAGGGATTCTTTGAGCGTTGTCTGCGCGCGGGCGATCTGGTCCGCGGCCCGGCGTTCGAGGGTCTCGAGCTTCGCGCGCGCGGCGCCGACGCTGCCGGACGTCTGGGTTCGAAGCGTCTTGAGCTGGCTCTCGAGAAGCGCGAGCCGCGCCTCGAGCTGTTTGAGCCGGTTTTGCGCGGCGCTTCGCGCCGGACGGCGCCTGGATTTCTCGGCCATGGCTCCTCCCAAGTGACGGTGTGAGTCTCAGCCGTCTCCAATTTCAACTGTACCCCATTGGCACCTCTACTCCACTGGCACCTGTATCTCAAGGGCCCCCCCGGGGCAGGGAGCCCGGCCCGCAGGGTACGCGGGTTCTCACGCGACGAACGCCGTCCAGAGCTGGAGCGCGAAGGCGGCGGCCGTGAGCACGAGGCAGGCCGCGGCCAGCACGCGGTGCATGCCGCGTTCGGGGCGCTGATCGCCTGCGCCGAGGAGGACGGCCACGAGCCACCCCCCCAGGAAGCCACCGCCGTGGCCCCAATTGTCCACGTGCATCCCGGGGAGCAGCCCGGCGATGAAGAGAATGAGGGCCCAGGTTCCATACTGCCGGAACACGGCGGCGCCGAAGTGGCCACCCCGGCGCCTCCCATACCAGACCATGGCGCCCAGGACCCCGAACACGGCGCCCGAAGCGCCGAGCGAGAAGGCGGTTCCCGCGGCGTCGGAAGCAAGGAAGCCCGCGGCGCCGCTGACCGTGAAGATCACGATCGTGCGGGCCTGTCCGTACACTTCCTCGACGTCCGGAAGAAGCTGGCGTATCCAGAGCAGGTTGAAGACGATGTGCAGGAGGCTGCCGTGCAGGTAGATGGCGGTCAGGATGGTCCACCAGTGCCCCTCACGCCACGGCAGGGCCCCCGCCATGCCGAGGGCGTAGAGGGAGCGACCACTGGGCGCCAGCAGGTCGAAGACTCCGCGCGGAGCGAGCGCGGCGCGCGGATTGAGGGCGAGA
Source organism: Candidatus Methylomirabilota bacterium (assembly GCA_046727015.1). Lineage (GTDB taxonomy): Bacteria > Methylomirabilota > Methylomirabilia > Rokubacteriales > CSP1-6 > AR37. The sequence goes on from JBKPBU010000315.1 coordinate 2,786, forward strand.
GAGGCGATGTAGGCGGTGACGGCGACCACCGTCACGAGAGCCGCGAAGTCGAGCCCGCCCAGGAGGCGGCCGATCGTAGCCCCGAAGCCCCAGAGCCCCGGGTTTCGCCGGCCGCAGTAAAAGCATTTCGGCGCGTCCACCCGGTTCAGCTTGCCGCACGCATAGCAGAGGCTCGATCCGGACCGCTGGCGGAACATGGGCGGCGTGTCCTACGCGCCGTACTTGGCGAAGCGAAGCGCGTTGGCCATCAGGATGGGCATGAGCTCCTGGGCCGGCAGGAGCCCGAGAGCTCCACTCGCGCAGTCGCGCTCCGTGAAGCGGCTGACGTGATCGGCGCCGCAGTAGGCGCTCGCGAC
>JBKPBU010000316.1:0-4839 GCA_046727015.1 Candidatus Methylomirabilota bacterium
CTCGCCCGATGTCTTCGGCCGCTCCGTGGACGACGACGAGCTGGCGTCGCTGGCCGCCGCGCGCCAGATGGAGGCGGTGGTGTTCAAGAGCCACGTCACCCTCACCGCCGACCGCGCGTGGCTCGCGCGCAAGCACGTCCCAGGGGTGAAGGTCTTCGGCGGGGTCACGCTCAACCTCGCCGTGGGCGGGCTCAACCCGCAGGCGGTCGAATGGATGTGGCGCATGCAGGGCGGCTTCGGCCGCGTCGTGTGGTTTCCAACCTTCGACGCCGACAACCACGTGCGGCGCGCGGGCACGGCGCCCGCGGGCATCCGCGTGGTGGACGAGCGCGGGGAGATCCTGCCCGCGGTACGCGACATCCTCAAGATATGCGCCGCCCAGCGGCTGGTCGTGCACACGGGGCACGCCTCGGCCGAGCAGGCGCTGGCCCTCATCGCCGCCGCCCGCGAGGAAGGGTGCGAGCGCATCGTGGTCACCCACGCCCAGTTCGACGTCGTGGGCATGAACGAGGCGCAGATGAAGAAGGCGGCCGCCATGGGGGCGAAGATGGAGCTGTGCGCGCTGGGCATGTTCGTGGGCCCGGAGGCAGTGCTCGAGTTCATGCGCCACTCGCCGCGCGTGCCCGCCGCGGACACGGCGGCGCGCATCAAGAGCGTGGGCGCCCAGCACTTCGTCCTCGGCACCGACCTCGGTCAGGCCGGCAACCCCACGCCCGCCGATGGTCTCCAGGTCTTCGTGGCGGGACTCCAGAAGGAAGGCGTCAGCCGGGAGCAGATCCAGACGATGGGGCGCGAGGTGCCCGGCGCGCTTTTGATGGGTTAGCAACGGTGGGGAAGAAAGATGACAACGAGGGCGACGAGGGATAGAGTCAATGTAGGTGGAGGTGGGATCGTGAACCCGGTCAGAATCGTCCTCGCAATGAGCACGGTGCTGGTGGCGGTAGGGGGCGTCCCCGTCGTCAACGGCCAGGAAGCCAAGCAGCCGCCCGACATCCGCATGCTGCTGACGCAGCCCCAGGGTCGCGTCACGTCGGACGCTCTCTCCGTCCCGAGTCTGCGCGACCTGCCTCAACCCAAGATGGACAAGCCCCCGGTCGAGCCCCCTATCACCATCGTGGTGGGTGATGCGCGCTGCTACCCGGGAGAAGATGGGTTCGGCAGCGTCGCGCCGCCCAACAGACGCTCGCGCAGGTCCCGCTAATTTAGCTCTTAACCCTTCAGCGCGCCTGCCGTCAGCCCTCGGATCAGGTAGCGGCGGACCGCGAGGGCGAACACGACCACGGGCAGCATGATCAAGGTCGCCGCGGCGCCAATCCTGCCCCATTCCCAGCCCTCGTAGTTCATGAAGTTCACGATGGCCACCGGGGCCATCAGGGTGCGGCTCCGCGTTAGCACCAGCGCGTAGAAGAAGTCATTCCAGGCAAAGACGAAGCAGAAGATCGCCGTCGTGGCCAGGCCTGGGCCTGAGAGCGGCAGCGTGACGCGGGCAAAGGCCTGAAGCGGCCCTGCGCCGTCGATGGCCGCCGCCTCTTCGAGGGAGCGCGGGATCCCGTCGAAGAACGTGCGCATCATCCACATCACGAGAGACAGGTTGAACGTCAGGTAGATCACGAGGAGTCCGAACACAGTATCGATCAGCCCAAGCCAGCGATAGGCCAGGAAGAACGGAATTCCGAAGGCGATGGGCGGAGCCATCCGCGTCGTCAGCACCCAGAGGGCGAGGCCGCGGCTCCGGCCGAAGCTCGCGCGGGATAGCGCGTAGGCCGCGGGCACGCCCAGCAGCATCGACGTGAGCGTCGTCGACACGCTGACGATGAGGCTGTTGACGAACGAGCGGGCGAACTTGCCCTGGAAGACCGCCGCGTAGTTGTCGAGGGTGGGAACGAAGAGGACCGAGGGCGGCACCCGCATGGCCTCCACGTCGGTCTTGAACGAGACCTGCACCAGCCAGAGCACGGGAAACAGAGTGACCACGAGCAGCGCGGCGGAGGCGACGTAGGTCAGGGTCCGGCCAAGGCCGCGGCGTGCGATCGGACCTGCGACACCCCGCCTACTCGACATCGACCTGCGCTCCCACCCAGCGCACGATCACGTAGCTGACGAGGAAAGTGCCGGCGAGGACCACCATGCTGATCGCCGCCGAGAAGCCGATCAGGCTGTAGTTGAATCCCTGGAGGAACGCGTAGTAGTTGGTCGCTTCGGTAACCGTTCCCGGTCCACCGCCAGTCATGATGAAGATGAGCGGGAAGGCCTTGACGCTCTCGATGAGCCGGAAGAGCACCGTGACCACGATGGCGGGCCGGAGCAGCGGCAGGACCACGTGGCGGAACACCTGCCAGGGCCCCGCGCCGTCGATCCGCGCGGCCTCGAGCGGCTCGGCGGGCATCATCTGCAGCGCGGCCAGCAGCATCAGCAGCGTGAAGGGAAACCACTCCCAGACGTCCGCCACGATGATCGCGGGCAGCGCGAGCCGCGCGTCGGCCAGCCAGGCCGGCTGCGGCAGGCCGACCACGCCCAGGCTCCAGTTCAGGACGCTGATGTCGGGGGTGAAGAGGACCTTCCAGACGATGGCCACAACGATCGGCGGCAGCACCATCGGGATGATGAACAGCGCGCGGACCGCTTCGAGGACGCGCGAGTCCCGGTTCAGGAGAAGGGCCGCCCCCAGGCCGAGCAGGAGCTGGGCGAGCACGGTGAAGAAGGACAACCGGAGCTGCACGCCGAGCGAATTGAGGAACCGGCCGTCCTCCGGCAGCTCCGCGAAGTTCGCCAGCGGGCGGCTCAGGTCCCACCACGTGGCCGGCCTGGCCAGGTTGAGCGGCGTGAGGCTCGTCAGCAGGAGGAAGGCGAAGGGCGCCAGCGTCACCACGGCCAGCACCAGCAGGGCCGGCGAGAGCAGGACGACGAAGACGCGTTCCCGCCGCCGCACGGCCCGGCCGCCTCCGTCGCCTAGGATTTCCGGATGGAACGGCCCGCCTTCGTGAGGATTCCCTCGACGTCTCGCTGCGCGTCGCGCATAGCCTGGGCTGCCGGCTTCTGGCCCGTGGAGATCTCCGACAGCGCGATGCTCACGCGATCCCCGATGGGCGGGTACTCGGGCACCGTCCGGTAGGCCATGTAGCCCGCGCCCGCCTGCTTGAGGACAGCCCCGTGAAGAGCGCCGATGTCCGCGCCGCCCCAGTTGTACTTCTGGCGGTACGCGGAGCTGGCCAGCACGCTCGCGCGCGTCACTGCCGGATAGGTGACGGTCTCAGTGATCTTGCTCATGACCTCCTTCGACGTCGCCCACCTGATGAACTCCCACGAAACCTCCTTCTGCTTGGCGCCTGCGGGGATCTGAAGGCCGTGCACCGCCACCTGGGGGAAGCGCCCGGCCGGCCCGCCCGGGGGGAGCGCGAAGCCCACCCGGTCCTTGACCTTGCTCTTGGCCGGGTCCGCCGCCAGGCCGACCCACGCGAGCGCGTCGATGTAGACCGCCGCCCGCCCCTCCATCATGCCGGTCGACGACTGCGGCTCGGTGTAGCTCTGCACGCCGGGCACGCTGAATTCCCGGTACAGCCGGCCGAACACATCGGCAGACCTGATGGACTCGGCCGAGGAGAGCATCGGCGTCATGTCGCGGGGCGGGTCGGCGAAGAACCGGCCGCCGTAGGCGAAGAGGTAGTTCGGCCAGATCCAGTGGAAGCCGCCGAGGCCCCGGCCCATGTACGCCTTGACGTCCCCGCTCTGGAGCTTCGGCGCATCGGCCAGAAGCTCGTCGAAGGTCTCGGGCGGTTTGAGCCCCGCCCGCTCGAAGACGTCGCGCCGGTAGACCATGAGCGTGCTCTCGGCCACGAACGGCAGGGCGAACACGTCGTTGCCGCTCTTGAGCGGCGTCATCGCGCCGGCAAGGAAATCGGCCTGGTCCGCGGCCGCGTCCCGCGCGAGGAAATCGTTGAGACGGCTGGCCCAGCCGGCGCCGATCCACTTGCCGGAGTAGATGAAGGTCAGGGTCATGACATCGTAGGCGCCCGAGCCGGTGGACAGCTCGAGATCCGCGCGCTGGTTGTAGACCGGGAAGCTCGGCGTATCCATGTCCACCTTGATGCCCGTGAGCTCCGTGAATTGCGGCAGCAGCTCCTTGAGCGCCCGCGGATACGGATGGTCGAACATGAAGACGCTGAGGGCCTTGCCGGCGAACGGCTTGGCGCGAGCGGGCTGGGCTGCCGCCCCCCCGATTCTGCGTGCGGCCAGCGGCAGGGCTGCGAGGCCGGCCGCCCCGCGCACGAACGATCGCCGCGACGTGACGCGGCCCAGGTTTTTCGGCTCCGCCCTCATCACCGCCTCCTTTGGCTCGCCATTCGCTCCTAGCTCCCGCGGCGCGATCCTAGCACAGCCATTCGTGGTTGACCGGCCGACTCCTCAGGACTAGGCTGAATCACGCTGAAGAGACGTCGACCCCAGCGCCCGACACGGAGGCTCCATCACGTGCATGATCTCGTCATCGACAACGCGTTCATCATCGACGGCCTGGGCGCTCCTGCCCGCGAGGGCGGCGTCGCTGTCGCGGGAGGCCGGATCGCCGAGATCGGCACGGCTCTGGGCGCGTCCAAGGAGAGGGTGGACGCGCAGGGGCTGGCGCTTGCCCCGGGCATCGTGGACATCCATACCCACTACGACGCGCAGCTCACGTGGGATCCCTTCGCCACGCCGTCCACGGCGCTGGGCGTGACCACGGTGGTCATCGGCAATTGCGGCTTCACCATCGCGCCCTGCCGCCCGCAGCACCGCGACGTGATCATGCGCAACCTGACGCACGTCGAGGGCATGTCGCTTGACGCCATGCGCGCGGGGATCCAG
>JBKPBU010000317.1:0-1609 GCA_046727015.1 Candidatus Methylomirabilota bacterium
AGATACCCTTCCTGGCGGAAGTCGCACGGCACGCCCATCTCGTCCTCGAAGCGCTTGAAGAACGCGATGCCGCGCAGCGAGAACTCGATCTCGACGCGCGTGGCGAACTGCACGCGGATGCCGCCCGCGGCCTTGCTCGTCGAGCCGGAGCCGATCGTCTCGCGCTCCAGCACGACGATGTCGCGCCCGCCCCGCTTCGAGAGCTGGTAGGCGATGCTCGAGCCGATGGCGCCCGCACCGATGATGACGGTGTCGGCGGTCCGCGGAAGCGCGCTCATGCCCCGATCGTCCGCGTCACGGGCTGCGCACCGATGTCGCCGCCCATCCACCCAGGCACCACCGCCGAGAACCGCCCCGCCGTGCCGCCCGCCACGATGACCATGATCTCCTCCACAGAGGGAAACTTCGGGATGAGCGCGTTGGGATCCGAGCCGGCGGGGTCCCTCAGGCGCCCGCTCTCGGCGCCGTCGGGACCGGGCACGAGCTCCCGTGCCGGGCGACGGACAGTGTCGAAGAGGCTGCGCTTGACGTCCCGCTTGCTCCAGCCCTCCGACCCGATGGTCGCGGCGTGCTCGGGGCCGATGACCCAGAGCGTGTGGCCGTAGAGCGGAAAGCTCTTGTGGTTCCACACGCCCGCCGCCGACCAGCCGAGCGAGGCCACGAGCTGCGAGGCCTCGCGGCTCGAATGATCGTTGACGATGAACGGCCCCTCGCCGGGGAAGAGCGTCACCGTGCTCTCCCCGGGCTTCGAGCCGCGCTCGACGTGGAGGGGCTCCCAGGGCGAAGCCTCCTCGTGCTCACCGATGCAATACGTGTAGCGGCCGGGATGGCCGAGCGTGGACATCGAGATCTCTCCCGCCTTCGTGCCTCCGAGGTTGATCATGACGAGCCGGAGCGCCCGGCCGATGGTGGCGTTGGCGCGAAACCCGGGGCCGAAGACTCCGGCCGCGCAGTTGACGCCCAGGCGCGCGCGGATCGGGCCGTTGACGATGATGAGCGGCGAGGTCGCGTTGGTCGTGCCCGACTGGCCGTGGAGGTTGAAGGCGGGATCGCACGCCGCCTCCACGACGGCGAGGACGACGGGAAAGTAGTCCGGGCGGCAGCCGGCCATGACGGCGTTGATCGCGAGCTTCTCGACGGTGGCACGCCCGAAGCTGGGCGGCACCTCGGCCACGAGCACCTCTCGCGGCCGCGCGGTCCCCGCCAGCATGCGCTCCACACGCGCGCGCGTCGGGGGAACGACCGGCAGGCCGTCGGTGACGCCGCGCTCGAACCAAATCTCCATCTCGTCCACCATCGCGGCGCCTAGTATACGGACGCCGACCACCGCGCTTGCGTGCTATTATCGCGCCCTCCGATGCGGCATCCAGCTCGGCAGGAGGCCACGCCATGAATCCACGCCAGCCGGAGGGATAGCCGTGCGCATCCTGGGCATCGACCATATCGGCATCGCCTCGGGAGACTTGGGCAAGCACATCGAGATCTTCGGCGACAAGCTCGGGCTCGAGATCCACGACATCGAGGAAAAGGACCCGTACGGAGGCCTGCGCGCGGCCTTCGCTCGCGTGGGGGACACCGACTTCGAGATCCTCGAGGACCGCGTGCCCGA
>JBKPBU010000318.1:0-2721 GCA_046727015.1 Candidatus Methylomirabilota bacterium
TCCCGACTACGGCCTCGTCAACACGCTGGTGGCCACGCTCCCGTTCGTGGGCAAGGGCCCGTTCAACATCTATTCGTTCTGGGGAATCGTCTGGGTCCACGTCATCACGGGCTCGCTGACGGTGAAAGTCATCCTGCTGACTCCGGCCTTCCGAAACATGAACGCCTCCTTCGAGGAGGCCTCCCGCGTCGCGGGGGCGAGTACGCTGCGGACGGCGCTCCGGATCACCGTGCCGGTGATGGCGCCCGTCATCCTGTCCGTGCTGCTGCTCGGCACCATGGTCTCGCTCCAGACCTTCGAGGTGGAGCAGGTGCTGGGCCTGCCCTTCCGCTTCTTCGTGTTCAGCACGATGATCTACGATCTGCTCATCACCCGCGTGCCGCGCTACGACGCGGCCACCGCGCTCGCCGTCCTCGTCCTGGCCGCCATGCTGCCGCTCGTGCTCGGCCAGCAGTGGCTGACGCGGGGGCGTCGCTACACGACGGTCACGGGTCAGTTCCAGAACCAGCCGCACAAGCTCGGCCGCTGGCGCGCGCCGGCGACCGCGGCCATGGCGGTGGTGGTGCTGATCGTGCTGGGCGTGCCCGTGGTGTTCGCGCTCCTCGGCACGTTCATGAAGCTCTTCGGCTTCTTCAACATCGCCGACCCGTGGACGCTCGACAACTGGAGGACGGTGCTGGGCGACGACCAGTTCCTGAGCTCGCTCCGCAACACGCTGGTGGTCGCGATCGGCACCGCCGTGGTAACGGTCGTCATCCACTCGCTCATCGCCTACATCGCGGTGCGGACGCGCTACGCGGGCAGGCGCCTCCTCGACTTCATCTCCTGGCTCCCCTTCACGGTGCCGGGCATCATCCTGGGACTGGCGCTCCTGTGGCTGTTCCTGGGCGTGAACTTCCTGCGGCCGCTCTACGGGACGACCGCGCTCCTGATCATCGCCGGGGTGATCTCGGGCATGCCGCTCGGAGTGCAGGTCATCAAGAGCGGGCTCATGCAGCTCGGCGGCGAGCTGGAGGAGGCCTCGCGGATCGCGGGAGCGTCGTGGTGGACCACATACCGGCGCATCGTGCTGCGGCTGATGGCGCCCACGCTGATGGCGGTGGCCATGATCACCTTCGTGGGGGCGGCGCGCAACATCAGCAACTTCGCCCTGCTCTCCACGAGCGCCAACCGGCCGCTGTCGATCCTGCAGCTCGACTACGTCGCCCAGCGCAAGTTCGAGGAGGCGGTGGTCGTCGCATGCATCATCATGCTCATCTCGCTGGCCGGGGCTCTCTTCGCGCGCCTGCTCGGGCTGCGCGGCAGCAGCGTCGGCTGAGGAGCGCCCGTGAAGCTATCCAAAAAGGTCGCGGTGGTCACCGGCACCAGCCCCAACATCGGCGGCGGCATCGCCCAGGGGTTGGCCGACGAGGGCGCCATCGTCGCGTGCGTGGACTTGGCGGCGGAGAACGCGCAGCAGTGCGCGGGCTGGATCAAGCAGCGCGGAGGCGAAGCCCTCGGTATCACGTGCGACGTGACGGACGAGGGCCAGGTGGAGGCCATGGTGGCCCGCGTTCGCGACGCCTACGGCGGCATTGACATCCTCGTCAACAACGCCGGCGTCCTGGGGGGGTTGAGCGTGCTCGAGATGCCGCTCGACCGATGGAATCGCCAGGTCGCCGTCAACCTGACCGGAACCTTCCTCTGTACCAAGCACGTGGCCCGGCTCATGGTGGAACAGGGGCGACACGGCAGCATCGTCGTCATCGTCTCGACGGCCGGGCACCAGGGGCAGGCCGGGAACATCGCCTACACCACGACCAAGAGCGGCCTCTTGAACTTCACCCGCGCCGCGGCCATGGACCTGGTCAAGCACGGCATCCGCGTGAACAGCCTCACCCCGACCGCGACGGACACGGCAGAAGGCATCGAGCGCGCCGTGGCCTGGGGCCGGCCCCGCCCGGAGCCGCGCGGCCGCGTCCTGAACTTCGCGAAGATGCTGCCGATGGACAGGCTGCCCAGCCCGCGTCACTACGCCAGCGCCTGCGTCTTCCTCGCCTCCGACGACGCGGAGATGATCACGGGAACGGATCTGCGCGTCGACGCCGGCGCCATCGCCAAGTACTGGCCCTGGATTCCGCACTCGTGAGCGGCTCGTCCCGGCCACCGCCTCACGAGCGCTTCTTCAGTGGGCGCAGGTCGATGGCGCCGGGCTCTCGTCGCGCATCCGTGCCCGCGGGGAATATCTGGGCCTTCTGGACCTTCTGGGTACCCGTGGTCGGAAGCGAGTCGACAAAGAGGACCCACCCCGGCGCCTTGTAGTAGGCGAGCCGGTCGAGGCACCACCGCACGAGGCGCTCTGCCACGGCCACGTCACGGCTGACCCCAGGCATCGTCACCACGCACGCCATCACTTCTTCCTCGCGCAGCTCGTCGGCCACGGCGAGCACCGCGACCTGGCCGACGTCCTCGTGCGCCTGCAGCACGGCTTCGACCTCGGCGGCGGCGATGTTCTCGCCCGAGCGGCGGATGATGTTCTTCTTGCGGTCCACGAAGACCAGCATGTCGTCGGGCATCCGGCGCGCGACGTCGCCGGTGTGGAACCAGCCGCCACGCCACGCCTCTTCGGTCGCCTGCGGGTTCTTGAGGTAGCCGGAAAAGAATCCGTGCCGCGGACCTTCCGCTCCGCCCCACCGGACGAGCAGCTCGCCCTCGGCTCCGCTCGGGACCTCCTGATCACGG
>JBKPBU010000319.1:0-1996 GCA_046727015.1 Candidatus Methylomirabilota bacterium
GCGCGGCGAGATATCCCGCCGTGAGGATCATGCGAAGCACGCCCAGCCTGAATTGCCATCGGTGGTAGGTGCGGGCATCGCTCATGCCTTCGAGTATCGCCCCGGGAAGCGATTGCGCCAAACGGCCGGCGCGGGGACTCCACGGCGCGCAAGTGTGCTACACTTTTCGCCAATTCACTCACACAGGAGCCCACATGTTCCAGTCGCCGGAGGATGTCCAGCAACACTTCAAGAACGCCCGCTACATCGCCAACCGCCGCATCTGCACGGTGGTGTTCCTGGCTGAGCGCATGGGTCGCCCGGTGCTCATCGAGGGCCCGGCGGGCGTCGGCAAGACCGAGCTGGCCAAGACGCTGGCCGAGATCACCAACCGGCGGCTGATCCGCCTGCAGTGCTACGAGGGGCTCGACGAAGGCAAGGCGCTGTACGAGTGGAAATACGCCAAGCAGCTCCTCTACACGCAGCTGCTGCGCGAGCGCATCGGCGAGCTTATCGCCGACGCGCCATCCCTGCCGGATGCGGTGGCGAGGATCTCCGGCCAGGACGATGCGTTCTTCTCGCATCGCTTTCTCGCGCCTCGGCCGCTGCTCCAGGCCATCGAGTCCGTGGACCCCGTGGTCCTGCTCGTGGACGAGATCGACAAGGCCGAGCCGGAATTCGAGGCGTTCCTGCTCGAAGTGCTGTCCGACTTCCAGGTCTCGGTGCCGGAGCTCGGCACGATCAAGGCGACCAACATCCCGCTCGTGGTGCTGACCTCGAACAACGCGCGCGAGCTCTCCGACGGGCTCAAGCGGCGGTGCCTGCATCTCTTCATCGACTTCCCGCCGCCTGACGAGGAGCTGGCCATCATCCGGCTGAAGGTGCCGGAGATCTCCGAGCGCCTGGCCCAGACCGTCGTGACGACGGTGCAGCGCATTCGCGGGCTCGATCTGCGCAAGGCGCCCTCCGTCTCGGAGAGCCTCGACTGGGCGCGCTCGCTCGTCATCCTGAACGCCGACAGCCTCGATCGCGACCTGGTCGAATCGACGCTGACCATGCTCGTCAAGCACGAGAAGGATCTCGAGCGCGTCAAGGGCGCGCTCGACAAGGTGCTGGCCGACCTGGACTAGGCGGGGACTAGGCGCCATGAGTCTCTCCGAGTTCCGCGAGCTGTGGTTCCCGTGCCCGCGCATCCGGCTGCCCGAGCTCGGGCCGGGCGGGCCCGTCTTCATCGAGGGCGGGCGCTGCATCTCGGCGGCCCTCGGCGAGTACACGAAGCTCTGGATCCACGCGGCGGGGCGCTGGCACTTCTACTATACGCATCCGGCCCCGCGGGAGTTTTTCCGCGCCGCCATGCCCGAGGCCGTTCCGCACCTCCTCCAGCCCGGCGAGATGACCGTGGAGACCTCCCGCCAGGACCCGGCCTACAAGGTCGTGCTGGGGCTTCGCTGCTCGGAGGGACCCGTGCGCGTGCTGCACCTGGTCGGCGACGCGCCCGACGTGACCCGCGTCGCGGAGCGCGAAGAGGAAGCGCCGGGGGAAGGGCTCGGCTGGAAGCTCAAGATGACCCATTTCATCGCCCCCGGCTCGTTCCATGGCCTTCTGCGCCTCGAGGATGGGCGGCTCTGCCCCATCACCCGCGACGGTGGCGAAGACGTCTTCAAGTCCTCCTGGGTCACCTTTTCCCGATGAGCGCTCGCGCGAAGAGGCCCTAGCCAGACAAATGGATCAAAGGATACTGGAGTTCATCGGCGACCTGAGGCGCGCAGAACTGCGCATCTCGCCCAGCGAGGCCATGGACGCGCTCTCGGCTTCCTCGGAGATCGGTCTCGAGCACCGGGACACGTTCAAGTCCGCGCTCGCGGCCACGCTCGTGAAGGAGTCGCGGGACCTGCCGACGTTCGATCGCATCTTCGATCTCTACTTCCTCGATCTGGAAGCGCTCGGGGCCGGGCTCAAAAAGGCGCTCGGGCCCGAGGATCCGCGCATCCAGCAGATGCTCGACCAGCTCATGGCG
>JBKPBU010000320.1:0-1611 GCA_046727015.1 Candidatus Methylomirabilota bacterium
GGACCAGAGGATGGGCTCCGTCAGGTTCATCGCCTGGTCGTGCTGGCCGGCGGTGAGCAGGAGCGGCGAGCCTGCCTTCATGGCGTCGTAGAGCATGCCCATGGCGTTGCCGAGCCCGGGCGAGGTGTGCACGTTGACGGCAGCGAGCTTGCCGCTGGCCTGGGCGTAGCCGTCGGCCATGGCGATGGCGACCGACTCCTGGAGGGCCAGGATGTAGCGGATGCCGGGCTCGCGCGCGAGACCATCCATCAGCGGCAGCTCCGTCGTGCCGGGATTGCCGAACATGACCTCGACGCCTTCCTGCTTGAGGATTTCGAGGAAGGCCTGCTTGCCTGATGTGAAGGGCATCGGAGACTCCTCTCACGGGTGACGGTCGGGAGCACGAGCGGCGCGCCACGCGGCGGGCCGAAGCCGCATTCTACGCCGCCTTCCTTGACTGCGCCAGAGGCGGACGGTACGCTCGGCGGCGATGCCTCCGCCCTCCGTGTTTCTCGACGCGTGCGCCCGCCGGCCGACAGCGTTCACGCCGGTGTGGCTCATGCGCCAGGCGGGGCGCTACCTGCCCGAGTATCGCGCGATGCGCGAGCGCCACGGTTTTCTCGAGCTGTGCAAGAACCCGCAGGCCGCGGCCGAAGTGACGCTCCAGCCGGTGGAGCGCCTGGGCGTCGACGCGGCGATCCTCTTCGCCGACATCCTGCTGGTGCTGGAGCCGCTCGGCGTCGGGCTCGAGTTCACCAGGGGCGAGGGACCGCACATCGAGCGCCCCGTCCGGAGCGCGGCCGACGTCGCGCGCCTCGGGCGCGCCGACGTGGATGCCTCCGTGGGCTTCGTCTTCGAGACGGTCAGGCTCGCGCGCAAGGCGCTCGGCGAACGCGTGCCGCTGATCGGCTTCGCCGGCGCGCCCTTCACGCTGGCGTCCTATCTCATCGAGGGCGGCGCCTCGCGCGAGTTCCTCCTGACCAAGCGCTTCATGCGCGCGGAGCGCGACGCATGGCGCGCGATGCTGGGCCGCCTGGCCGCGATCACGGCCGACTATCTCAACGGCCAGATCGCGGCGGGGGCGCAGGCCGTCCAGCTCTTCGACTCCTGGGTCGGGACGCTGTCGCCGGCCGACTACCGCGAGTTCGTCCTGCCTCATACGCGCGCGGTCATCGAGCGCCTCAATCCGGACGTGCCCGTCATCCACTTCGGCGTGGGCACGGCCACGCTCCTGCCGATGATGAAGGAAGCCGGGGGCGACGTCATCGGTCTCGATTGGCGCGTCGAGCTGGGCGCGGCCTGGGAGCGGCTCGGCTTCGACGTGGCCGTGCAGGGCAACCTCGACCCCGCCGTGCTGCTCTCGGGCACGGCAGAGATCCGCCGCGCGGCCGCGGCCATTCTCGACGGGGCCGCGCGCCGTCCGGGTCACATCTTCAACCTCGGCCACGGCGTCCACCAGGAGACGCCCGTCGAACACGTCAAGGCCCTCGTCGACATCGTGCACGAGCTATCGTCGCGCTCCGGGTCGCCGAGCCGATGAGATGCGACCTTCTCGCCCACGGTCAACATGCCGAACGGCATGTTGAGGATGAATGACGGGAGCTGACTCGGTCCTGCTGATCGCTTTCGGCG
>JBKPBU010000321.1:0-9367 GCA_046727015.1 Candidatus Methylomirabilota bacterium
TCTCGTGACGCCTCCGGTGTCATGCCCGTGTACTCGAACCATCGCTCATTGCAGTAGGTCCCGAGGCCGTCGCCCGTCGTCGAGAAGACGATCACCGGCACGGTATCGGCGAGGATGCGGTAGCGCTCCTCGCTTCGCCGAAGCGCCTCTTCCACCCGTTTGCGCTCGACGAAGAGCGTCGCCACCGCGAGCATGGTCACGCTGATGACGCTCATGAACACCTGCAGCAGCAGAAACAGCTGGTTCTCCGGCACCGCCGGTGACGAGCCGTGGCCCCGAAGGATGGCCACGATGGCCGTGGCCGCGAGCAGCGCGAGGAGCGTCGCCACCTCGCGGCGGCCGAAGCGGAGGGCCGCCCACAGGAGGACTGGGATGGACAGAAACCGCATCGGAAAGCCGGTCTCCGGGAACGGGATGAGCCCGAAGTACACGATGATGCCGGTGGCGGCAACGGCCAGCAGGAGCGATCCCGCTTCGAGATAGCGGCGGCGCAGATCGGCGAGGGAGTGGTCGGAAGCCCAGCAGATGATGGGCGGGGCGATGACGAGCACGCCCGTGGCATCGCCCAGCCACCAGGTGAGCCAGATCGAGCCGTAGCCGGCCCACGGCGCGAATCCCGCGAGGCTCAGGCTCGTCACGCCGATCGTGGCGCTGACCGTCGTGCTGCACAGACCGGCCAGGGCGGCGAACTTGAAGATGCCCCCCACCTGATCGAAGCATTTGCGGCCGTGAGCAAAGCGGGTGAGCAGATACGACCCGACGACCGCTTCGAGAGTATTGCCCGAGGCGATACTGAGCGAGGTGACCAGTGAGCCCGCGGTGGTCTCGTTCACGAGGAAGGCCCCCACGAAGATGGCGGGCCACAGGCGGACGCCCATGATCAAGAGCGCGGCGAGCGCGATCCCGGAGGGGGCCCATATTGCGCTTGCGCTCGGATGGATGAGGGCGAGAGACAGGCCGATCTTGCCTGCGACGAAGTAGACCGCCGCGACACCGGCCAGGCGAGCGAAGGACGCGGGAGATCGAAAGGCCGCCGGCATGGTCAGCGCGAGATGAGTTCCCTGGCGCATCGAATGCTAGACGAACGCGGCCGTATCCGTATTCGACATGGGCGCACCCCCGAGTCCCGACCAGGAAGTCTCTCGGTGACGAAACGCCCGAGCTTCCGGCACCACTCCGAGCCCGGATCGTAGCCGAGACCGAACGGGACCGCAAGCGGCGTGGCAAGCGGGGACGAGGCGAGTGGCCTACGGCTGATCGGCCTGAGCTGAACCGACCGCGCCCGGTCAGCAGTCCGCGGCGAGCGGCCGATCGAGCGCGCGATCGAGATTGGTCGCCGCGCTGATGAGACCCAGGTGCGTGAGGGCCTGCGGGAAATTGCCCAGCGATTCTCCGGAAAGCCCGATCTGCTCGGCGAAAAGGCCGACGTGGTTGGCGTAGGTCAGGGTCTTCTCGAACATGAGCCGGGCCTCGTCGTGGCGGCCCGCTCCCGCCAGGCAATCCACCAGCCAGAAGCTGCACGCGCTGAAGGTCCCTTCGCTGCCCTCCAGACCGTCGGGAGCGGCCACCGCGGGATCGTAGCGGTGCACGAGGCTGTCGGTGACGAGCTCCTGCTGGATGCGTTCGAGAGTGGCGAGGAGGCGCGGGTCGGTCGGCCCCATGAACTTCACGGCCGGCATGAGCAGGAGTCCCGCGTCCAGCGACGAGCTTCCGTGGTACTGGGTAAAGGCGCCGACCTTCGCGTTCCAACCCTTCTCGAGCGTGTCCTCATAGATGGCGTCACGGGCGGCGCGCCACTTCTCGTAGGGCCCGGGCAGGCCGCGGGCCCGTGCCACGCGCATGGCGCGCTCGAAGGCGACCCAGCACATCACCTTGGAATGCACGAACTGCCGGGGCTCGCCGCGGATCTCCCAGATGCCGCTGTCGGGCTTCTGCCAGTTCCGCTCGAGCCACTCGAGGAGCGTGCGGAGATTGGCCCACATGTCGAATGACAGCGGCGCCGCGTGCTTGTTGTACAGATACGCCGCGTCCATCACCTCGCCGTAGATGTCGAGCTGGAGCTGGCGGTAGGCTTCGTTGCCGATGCGCACCGGCGCCGAGCCCCGGTAGCCGCGCAGATGGGTCAGGATCGTCTCGTCCAGATCATGACGGCCGTCGACCGAGTACACGACCTGGAGCGTGCCGTCGGGCTCGATCTCCTGGCAACGGGCCTCGAGCCAGCGCATGAAGGCGCCCGCCTCTTCGGTCAGCCCGATACGGAGCAGCGCGAACAGGGTGAAGCTCGCGTCGCGTATCCACGTGTACCGGTAGTCCCAGTTGCGCGCGCCGCCCACACGCTCCGGCAGGCTCGTGGTGGGGGCGGCCACGATGGCGCCGGTGGGCTCGAAGGTCAGGAGCTTGAGCGCCAGCGCCGAGCGGTCGACACTTTCGCGCCAGCGCCCCGCATAGCGTGACCGTGAGAGCCACCCGCGCCAGAAGGACACGGTCTCGTCGAAGAGGCCCTGGATGTCGCCGTCCCCGGTCGGCGCGAACGAATCACCCGCGCCGTCCACGCTTTCGAGCACGAAGCTCGCCCGCTGTCCGCGTTCGAGGCGAAACTCCGCCGCCGCCGCCCCCGCGTCGATGCGCGCGGGCACCGTGCCCGTCAGCGACAGCGTCAGGCCGGGGGCCCGGAACAGCACGCCGCCGTCTTGCACGGTCGCCTCGTGGCGGGTCCGGCCATAGTCGAAGGCCGGCCGGCACAGCAGCCGGAACGGCAGCGCGCCGCGCACGGCGGTGACGACGCGGACGAGGCGCCAGGGACGCTCCCGCTTCGCTGGCTTCGCCGACAGCGGCATGAAATCGACCAGCTCGGCCATTCCGTCCGGATGAAGGAAGCGCGTGATGAGCACGTTGGTGTCCGGGAGATACATCTGGCGACTCTGGAGAGCGTCGAGACTCGGGCAGATCTCCCACGTCCCGCCCCGCTCGTCGTCGAGCAGGGCGGCGAAGACGCTCGGTGAATCAATGCGCGGCGCACAGCACCAGTCGATGGCGCCGTCCGTGCCGACCAGGGCGACCGACCGCAGGTCGCCGATGATGCCGTGCTCCTCGATGGGCAGGTAGCTCACGGCGCCACGCTGACGCGGCGCCTCACTGGCTCGAGGCCTCGCAGCGATTCTCCTTCTCTCGCCAGGCTCCGCCGGAGGCCTTGCACCGCTCCTCCTCGGAAGGCCCCGCACACGCCGAAAATGCCAGCACACCCACCAGCGCGACCACGGCGATTCCCGCCAGCCGCCTCCTCATCGGGCTCCTCCGCTTTTATTCCGGCTCGCTGTCGAGGCGGAGGCTACGCCTTTACTTGGGATTCGCGGCGGGTTCCCTCAGCTCGATCGAGGTCGCGAACTTCTGCCCCTCCCGCTCTTCGTACATCGCCCGAATGACGGCTCCGGGCTTCATTTCGAAATGCTGGACCAGGTTGTCCGGTACCGCTACCTGGGTTCCGTTCGAGAAGACGATCCAACGGCCCTTTACCGCAGAGATCTTACCTTCCACCACCTGACTAGCCGGCGTGACCTCCGGCTCCCGTTGCGCCTGTAGCCCCGTCTCGGCAAAGCCCACGAACGGCTGGGCAGCGCACATGGTCAGGGCGACCGCCGCAATCGCAAAGGTCCGACTCATATGCTCTCCTCCTTGGAGCGGCACCGTGATCCTGCCCGTGCCGCCCGGTCATTCCCTTGGCAATTGCCGTGCCGGGAGGTGCCCGGAGGTCAGAGGCCCGAATCGCCATACGGAGTCATGCTCTGGAGGCCGCCGAACGCAAGATTTGCCGGAGACGAGGAGGACTTACCCGGTAAACCCTTCCGCCTGGAATGGTCAGCCTCGGCTCATGACCCTCCTTGGCTCACGGGGCTGGAGAACTTCAGCGCGAAGTCGATCAGCCGCTTCTTGCCCCAGTACACCTTCCCCAGATACAAGCCCGGCCCGATCTGGCGGATCTCGTCGCGAACCCAGTGGGCGAGGAACGAGGTCTCGGAGTAGTCGAGGACGATGCACTCCTTGCCGTCCAGCCAGCTCGGCCCCTTGTAGACCTTGGCGACGATCGCGTGAACTCCCAATGCGGAGATTCTGTTCTTCAGCACGCCCTTCTTCGAATCGAAGACCTTGCCTTGCCAGGCGAAGTGGTTGATTTGCTCGGCGATCTCCTCGCTGTAGGTGGTGCCGGGGGCGATGATCGCCGTGCCGTCGGCCTGACCGTCGGGGATGTCGCCCGGCGCGCTCTTCGTGAAGAGCTCGTCGAGCTGAGCCTGGGACATCTTCAGTAGCTGCGGCACGTCGTAGGCCATGGTCGCTTTCTCCTCTAGTGGGTGGACGGCCGGCGCTCCGCGTCGGCAAGGATGACGTCGGCCGCCTTCTCGCCGATCATGTAGACCGCGCCGACGATGAAGAAGCCGGGGATGCGCGGAAAGACGGAGGCGTCCACCACGCGGAGGCCCTCGGTTCCGTGCACCCGGAAATCCGCGCTCAGCACGCCGCCCTGTTCCCGGGGCCCGATCGGGCAGGTGCAGGAGGCGTGATGGCCCCAGGCGTGGCGGCTCACGAAATCCCTGAGATCGCCGTCCGACAGGATATGGTCGCCCGGATGCTCCTCTTCGGCGATCAGCCCCTTCCTCTTCAACTTCGCCGTCGTGCTGCGAACGAACTTGATGCCTTCGATGACCGCGTCCAGGTCCTCTCTCTTTGCATCGTCGCCCTCCTCGAAATACCGGAAATTGATGCGGGGAGTCTCGCGCGGATCCGCCGAGCGCAGCGTCACCTCGCCGGCCCGGTTACTGGTGTGCGCCTTGAGGATCGTCCAGGAGAGATAGTTGAGATGATCGGCGATCGCCCGCGAGTACCCGGGGAAATATCCCTGGAACTGCCCGAGCATCGCCATGCAGTAGAGATCGGGGAGCGAGCGCGCGGGAGCGGAGCGGGTCACCACGCCGAGGATCACGCCGTTGCTCGCATAGACGTCCGCGCGCCGGTTGACCCAGTCACGGTACTGGGGATCCCCCTTGGCAAACTTGGCCTCCGAGAGGACCTTCCAGTGGTCGAAGTTCATGCGGTTCACCACGCTGACCTCGTAGCGATCCTGGAGGTTCCTTCCCACACCGGGGAGATCCACCCGGACGGCGATGCCGTGGCCTTGCAGCGCCTCGCGCGGTCCGATCCCGGACAGCATCAGCAGCTGCGGCGAGTTGAATGCCCCGCCGGCCACGATGACTTCCCTCGACGCGCGAACTTCGCGATGCTCGCCCGCCTCGCCGCTCGGCCGAACGTGGGCGCGATAGAGCCGCCCGCCGCGCAGGTATTCGACCCCGGTGGCCCGATTCCGGTCATCGAGGAGCACACGGGTGGCCAGCGCGTTCAGCTCGATCTTCAGGCGGTCGGGATACCTCCGTGCCGTTTCGAGCACGCGCTCCCGCGAGCCCGTGCGCGCGTGGTGGCGGGTGGTGAGAGGCGTGAAGCCGATTCCCACGGCGTTCTGTCTCACGAGGCGCCAGTCGTTTGGATCGAGCTGGCCCTGGAAGAACCACCGCAGGCGACTGACCGGCTGGCCGATGCCGCCGAGAGCCTCGCGGACAGAGCCGAAGAGCACCTTCTTCAGCGCCCGGTCGTGGAAGGCGGACCTGGGAATCATCTTCTCGGTGCGGAGCCAGCCCTCCCAGCCATGGCGCGTGGGATCGATGCCGATCTTGGAAAGCCATCGACAGGGCCATCGATAGTGGCAGTTCTCCAGCCGCTGGAAGTACCGGCGCATGTGCGCGGCCTCCCAGGACCGGTCGCCGGTGAGGCTGGCGATACTGTTCCAGTCGGCGTCGTGCGGATAGACCATGATCATGGCGTTGTGGGCGGTGCAGCCCCCCAGTGTTCCCGCCCGCGGATACAAGACTCCGTCGACGCGCCTGCCGTCCCACGTCTCACGGTACTTCGGGTCTTGACGCTGCCGCTCGTCATTGTCGTAGTGCCGGACGAAGAAGTTCCAGCTCATCGCGTCGTTTTCCGACGCGAAAGAGTGGAAGACGGGCACGTCGTAGTCGTCGGGCAACCGATTCCCCTCAGGCTCGACGGGATCACCGCCGGTCAGGGTCCGCGGGTCGCCGCCCGCCTCGAGCAGCACGACCGTGCGTCCCGATTCGGCCAGGCGCGCCGCCAGGGTCCCCCCGCCCGCGCCCGAGCCCACCACGACGTACTCGCAGTCGGCCTGCCCGTGGGTCCTCGGACTCATGCGCCCGCCCCCGTCGCGCGGTGACCTAGAAGGTCTTGAGGAACTCGATCAGCGCCATCTTGTCCTGATCGCTGAGGCCCGGCTCCTCCTTGAAGGCATCGGTCCCGAAGTAGTGGCCGCGGTTGACGACGAAGTCCGGGCATTTGCTGAGCTTGAGCAGAGGGTCGGCCAGATTCGCGAACACCCGAAGGGCCTGCTCGTCACTCGGGTTCGGCCCGAGGTCCTTCAGATCCTTGATGATCTTGTGGACGAGCGTGAACAGGTCCACGTTGTGCTGCGCACGCACCTTGGGGTCCGGGTTCTCCGACACGACCTCGAGGTTGGCGAGAAGGTTCACCGGCGTGCCCTGGGGAATGGGACCGATCGTGATGCCGCCCTCGCCAAAGATCGAGGGGGCGAAGACGTGCAGGAAGCGCAGGAGCGGCTCGACCAGTCCCGGCTCCGGCGGTAGATAGCCGGCGGGGATGCTCACCCGGCTGCGGGCGATGGTGCGGTCGATCAGACCGGGGACCTTGTCGCCGAGTACCTTGTCCTTCTCGCGCTTCTCCGGCCAGAGCATCTTCTCGATCGAGTCCTGGAACGAACGCATGCGGGCCTCGACGGACGGGCTCGGATCGAAGTTCCCCACGCTGTTGTTCAACAGGAAGGGCGCCGTCGACCACACGCTGATGAGCGAAGGCGGACGAGTGTATCCGCGGCCGCCCGCCGGCATCGTGTACGGCCGGGGCTCGCCCGTGATCGGGTGGTGCACCGTGATCGTCCCCACCGACGGCAGGTCCTTGTACGACTTCGACGAGAAGTTGTCCCAGATGTTCCCGGCGAGCGCGTTGGTGGCGAGCGGGCTGCACGCGTTGGTCTCGAGCAGCGTCACCGGCACCCGCGCCTCCGTGGACAGGTAATTGCCTTCCAGGAAATCCGGGGCGAGCACGATCTGCCGCATCTTTTCCTTGAATTCGTCGGTTTTCGTCGACGCCCAGTATCGGTTCCAGCATTCGAGATACCCGGGCCCGGCGCAGCCGGCGGGATCCAAGCCGACCACCGTGTCGGGCTCCGGCAGCTTGCTCGAGTGGCAGCGGGCGCACCGCTCGGCGAACACGGTCTTGCCGCGCGTGAGGATCGCCTGGTCCTTGGTCAGGTAGGCCTCGCCGCCGGGAGCGTCCTTCAGGTGATGAGGGTTCGAGGCCTTGAGGAAGAACAGCGCCATGGACGGGGTCTGCGTCTCGGTGGCCAGCCAGTAGGCGGAGTTTTTCCGGGCCACGCTGATCTCGATGGGCGAGATGGGCTGCCCGCCCGTGAGCGCCCTGAAATGGAGCAGCCATTCCTCGCTGAAGAGCCCGATGTTGAGGTAGACGCGGTTGAGGGCCCCCAGCGCGCCCACGGAATCCGATCCGTCCTTGAGGACGCGGGGAGTCCACACGGTGTCCGGCTTCTGGAAAAACTCCGTCAGCGGCCCGTCCTTGATGTAGTCGTTGAACTGGCTGTTGTTCAAGCCGCCGCCCGCCAGCGTCTCCTTGCCCCAGCGCTTGGCCATCGCGAGCCGTGGCCCGAGGTTATAGACGGCGTTCATCGTGCGCGGATTGTTGATGTAGTCGGTGGACACGAGCGACGTGTCGAGGCTACCCGGCCGGGAGGCGTGGAGCAGCTGGAACATGTAATTGGACTTCACGTTCTCGGACTTGGCGCCATGCCAGGTGAAGATGCGGTCGACCCAGAAGTACTGGGCGCCGACGTTCGAGCTGAGGTTTTCCCACTTCGGATTCTCCGGATCGTCGGGCGGCTTGATCGGGTTCGGCCCGACGTGGCAGAACCCGCACGACATGCCGACCCGGTACGGCCGCACGAGCTCCTTCCTGAGGTAGTAGCTCTCGTCGGCGTAGTACTTCACCGCGTCCCACTTCTTGGCCGCCGCCTCGTCGAAATCGGGATTGGGAAAGAGCCGCAGGCCGACGATGCCGGTCGCCCATCCGTAGGAGGAGCCGACGGGCAGCTTGTTCTTGCCCCTCGCGCCGATGGCGACGCCCGGGTACTTCTTGTCGTTCTCGAAGGGGTCGGGAGGACAGTCGGACCGCCGCTTGTCGAGCCAGAGCCCGTACCGGTCGGGATCGGGCCCTTTCGCCTTCTCGAAGCACGGCTCGTTGACGAGACCGAGGAAGTTCCAGCGGTTGTCCCGGCTCGCCTCCAGCCTCTCGTGCGAGGAAATGATCTTGAGCAGATCGAAGGCGCCGAAGCTGTCGATCGAAATCCTGTTCCAGAAGCGGTCGTTCCCTCCCGTCCACACGATCCAGGTGTTGCGCCCCTGGATCTCCTCGCGTGTCAGCGCGAGGCCGTCGTCCATGTCGTGGAAGTAATCCTCGTCCGCCGCCGGAAACGACGCGACGGTCCGGCCCGCGCGGCTCGCCTCGTCCAGGACGCGTCCCGGCTCGTCCTTGCCGCAACCGGCGAGGAGCATGAGGCAGAACGGCAGGAGGAACCCAATGCTGCGCAGGCGGTTGTCAATCATGGAAGTCTCCTCCTCGCTGCCGGGGTCCGTCCTCAAATCTTCGCCGCATCCTCTCCCAGTGCTCTCGCTCATGTCAAACGAGAAAATCCGGCTCGGTGTCGCTACGGGACGTGACCGACGGCTAGAGCGTCTTGAGGAACTCGATGAGCGCGCGCTTGTCGGAATCGGACAGGCTCGCGCCGAACTCGTGACCGCGATCCTCGACGAGATCGGGGCACTTGCTCGCCGACATGAGGGCACGCACGAGGCTCGGTGGGATCCCGCCCGCCGAGCGCGTGCCCGCGGGTTTGCCGGAGGCGATGTCCGTGGCCGCGACCGCGGCCACCGCCGCGTTCACGGCCGGGATCAGCTTGAGCAGACTGTCGAGACTGGGGTCGACATTCGCCAGGAGGTTTATCGGTGTGCCCTTGGGGACCGGGCCGATCTCCAGGACGCCGTTCCTGGACAGGGGCTTGAGCGCGTCGGGAACGAGAGGTCCGGGAATGCGGATGAAGCTCTCCCGGGTCGTGGTCCAGATGGACCCCTTGCCTGGGCGCCGTCCGGGCCACAAGAGCTTCTCGATGGCGTCGTCGAAGGCGCGCATGCGGCCTGCCACCGATGGATCGCCGGTGAAGACG
>JBKPBU010000322.1:0-2312 GCA_046727015.1 Candidatus Methylomirabilota bacterium
GCCCGGGGCGAGGCAAGGCGCGCCCGGAGGCTGGTATGCTGTGGCCGGCTTCGCCATGCGCGTCATCGTGGACCGGCTGTCGAAGACCTACCGTGACCGGAGCGGACTGGAGGTGGCTGCCCTCGAGGACATCGCTCTCCGGGTGGAGCCGGAGGAGTTCGTCGCCGTCCTCGGACCCTCGGGCTGCGGCAAGTCCACGCTGCTCGGCATCGTGGCCGGTCTCCTGCCGGCGACTTCGGGCCAGGTCTTCTTCGAAGGCGCGCGCCGGGGCGGCCAGCCCCTCACGGCCACGGTCTTTCAGGAGTTCGCCCTGTTCCCGTGGCGGACCGTGCAGGGCAATGTCGAGTTCGGCCTCGAGGAGCTCGCGACGGCGACCGCGGAACGGAAGGCCCGCGCGGCGCGTTTCATCGCCATGACGGGGCTCGAGGGCTTCGAGCGCAAATTCCCCCACCAGCTCTCCGGCGGGATGCGGCAGCGGGTCGGCATCGCGCGGGCGCTGGCGGTGGACCCGGCGGTGCTGCTGATGGACGAGCCTTTCTCGGCCCTGGATGCCCAGACGCGCACCCTGATGATGGAGGAGCTGCTCGGCATCTGGGAGCGGACGCGCACGAGCGTCGTCTACGTCACGCACAACATCCAGGAGGCCGTGTACATGGCCGACCGCGTCGTGGTGCTCTCGCGGCGACCGGGGCGCGTCCTCGACGTCGTGCCCATCGAGCTCGAGCGGCCGCGGCACGAGGGGCAGATGGGCGAGCCCGCTTTCCTCCAGGCCGCCGAGCGCATCTGGAAGTTGATCAAGTCGCAGGCGCAGGCCGCGCTGCGCGAAGGCGGGGCGTAATGGCCGTCGAGCGTGTGGCGGTCACCGACCGCGCCGCGTTCCTTCGCCGCCGCGAGTACCGCGCCCTGCGCGTGCTGGCGCTGCTGGGAATCGTGGTCCTCTGGGAGCTGGTGACACGCACCGGCTGGGTGTCGTCGCTCTTCCTCCCGTCGCCGCTGGGCGTGCTCGGCGAGCTCGCCGACATGGCGCGCTCGGGCCAGCTCTTCGTCCATCTCGGGGTGAGCCTCCGGCGGCTGCTGTGGGGCTTCACGCTGGGCGCCGCCGGCGGCGTCGCGGTCGGCGTCTCGACCGGCTTTTTCTCCCGGATGGAGGCGGTGGGCCAGCCGCTCATCGCCGCGACCTTTCCCATCCCGAAGATCGCGCTCCTGCCGCTCCTGATCCTCTGGCTCGGCATTGGCGAGCCGTCCAAGGTCGCCGTCATCGCGCTGGGCGTCTTCTTCCCCATGGCGATCAATACCTACGCGGGCGTGCGCCAGGCCGATCCGCTCCTCGTGCGCGCCGCCGTCGCCTTCGGCGCCGGTCGGTGGAGCGTGATCCGGAAGGTCGTCCTCCCCTCGGCCCTGCCCATGATCTTCGCCGGCCTCAAGCTGGGGGCGGGCACGGCGCTGCTCCTCCTCGTCGCGGCCGAGATGATCGCGGCCGACTCCGGCATCGGCTTCCTCGTGCTCCACGCCGGCAACATCATGGACACCACCAAGCTCATGGTCGGCATCGTCTGCCTCTCGGTACTCGGCGTGCTCTCCCATTGGGCGCTCACCGGCCTGGAGCGTGCGGCGATTCCCTGGCGGCACACCTCGTGAGCCTGCTCATGCGCTCGGGGAAGCGGTGGGTCGTGTGTGTGTCACTCGCCGCGCTCATGACAACGGGCCTTGCCGCGCCCGCGCACGCCCAGCCGAAGACCAGGATCGGCGCCCTCAAGCTCAGCTCCTCGGCGCCGCTCTTCATCGGGGTGGACAAGGGCTTCTTCAAGGAATTCGGCGTCGATCCCGAGCTGGTCTTCTTCCAGGCCGCCGCGCCCATCGCCACCGCGCTTGCCACCGGGCAGATCGACGTGGGCGCCACCGGCGTCACCGCGGCGCTCTACAACATCGTGCTGGGCGGCGAGCAGATGTGGATCGTCGCGGACAAGGGGCGCGAGTGGCCGGGCTATCCGCTCACGGGCATCGTGGTCCAGAAGGAGCTGTACGACTCGGGGGTCCGGTCCATCGCCGACCTCAAGGGCAAGCGCTTCGGCATCACCACGCTCGGCTCGACCTTTCACTATCACCTCGGGAACATCCTCGAAAAGTCCGGGCTCAAGCTGGCCGACGTGCGCGTGGTGCCGCTGCAGACCATGGCCGCGGCCATCGAGGCGCTCAAGGGCAGGCAGGTGGACGCGATCCTCCTGCCTCAGCCCTTTCCGGCCACCGCCGAGGCGCAGGGGTTCGGCAAGATCCTCTTCTGGGCCGGCGATCTCTACCCGTGGCAGGTCGCC
>JBKPBU010000323.1:0-2639 GCA_046727015.1 Candidatus Methylomirabilota bacterium
GCAAAGCGCGCCCTGGTATTGGCGGGAGGCGGGGTCATCGGCGGCATGTACGAAGTCGGGGCGCTCGCGGCTCTCGACGAGTCCCTCCCGGGCTTCCGCGCCAACGAATTCGATCTCTACGTCGGCTCCAGCTCCGGGTCGGTGGTGGCCGCCCTCATGGCCAACGGTATCCGGCCGAGGGAGCTCTACGATATCCTGGTCGAGGAGCGCGACGACCCGCTCAACTTGCGGCGTGGCGCCGTCTACGACCGGACCGCCTTCTCCATCGCCGCCCGCAACCTGGCCCAATTCATCTGGGCCATCGGCAAGAAAGCGGTGACCGGCTTTCGACTCGAGTGGCCAGACCTCCTGGCGCGGAGCGGGGCCGACATGCCGGCCGGCTTCTTCACGGTCTCCCCGCTCGAGCTCTTCGTGCGCGAAGCGTTCGCCGCCAAAGGGCTGCCGAACAGCTTTCGCGAGTGCCGCCGGCCGCTCCTCATCCCGGCCATCGATCTCGACAGCGCCGAGCGGGCGGTCTTCGGAGCCGAGCCTCTCATGGATGTACCCATCTCCCAGGCGATCGGGGCATCCTCCTCGATCCCGGGCTTCTTCGAGCCCTACCGGATCGCCGGGCGCGACTATGTGGACGGCGACGTCGGGCATACGGGACACGCCGACCTGGCGGTCGAGCATGGCGCGAGCAGTGTGGTGGTGATCAATCCGGCGGTGCCGCTCCGCATCGGCAGTCCCAAGGAGCCCGACGTGCGCTCCGGAGGCCTCTACGCCATCATGGAGCAGGCGGGACACATCACGAGCCTGAACATCCTGGTGCTCGGGCTGCGCGAGCTGAAGCTGCGGCGGCCCGACGTGGAGTTCCACTTGATCCAGCCCGAGTTCAAGCCGTCGCCCCTCGCCGGCCCCTCCATGGGCTTCGAGGCAAGCCGCGCCGCCCTCCGGTACGGCCACGCGTCGGTCACGGAGTGGCTTACCGGCGAAGGCGCGCCCGTCGCCGTCCGATTCAAATAGCTCTCGAATCGGAGCGCCTAGCGGTGGAGTACTTCCTCGACGGTGTAGCCTGCCGCGTGGAGGTGGCGCTTGATGGCGTCGATGTGATCGCGCCCGGACGTCTCGAGGGTCAGCTCGACTTCGGTCTCGCCGAGGCGGGCCCGGGAGAAGGCCCGGTCGTGGCCGATGTGGAGCACGTTGGCGCGCGCCTCGGCCACGAGCCCGGTCAGCCGTGCCAGAGATCCGGGACGGTCGCGCAGGAGCACGGTCAACCTCACAGTGCGACCGTCCTTCACGAGGCCGCGCTCGATGATGCGCGCGATGAGGTTGACGTCGATGTTGCCACCGCCGAGCAGGAGCACGCAGGTCTTGCCTTCGAGGCTGACGCGCTTGTTGACGAGCGCCGCGAGGGCGACGGCCCCCGCACCCTCGACCACGGTCTTCTCGATCTCGAGGAGGAGGAGGATGGCATGGGCGATCTCCTCCTCGTTCACCGTCACGACCTCGTCCACGAAGCGCCGCGCGAGCGCCAGCGTGTGCCGCCCCACGCGTCGCACGGCGATGCCGTCCGCGATGGTGGCGGCCGCGGGGACGGTGACGGGCTCCCCGGCCTGGAGCGCGGCCCGCATCGCGGGCATCTCTCCGCTCTGCACGCCGATGACCCGGACGGCGGGCTTGAGGGCCTTGAGCGCCACCGCCACCCCGCCGATGAGCCCGCCCCCTCCCACCGGGACGACGACGGCGTCGAGATCCGGGACCTGCTCGGCGAGCTCGAGGCCAATCGTGCCTTGGCCCGCAATGACGCGTGGATCGTCGAAAGGATGAATGAAGACGAGACCACGCTCGGCTTCGATCTCCCGCGCGCGGGCGTAAGCGGCGTCGTAGTTGTCGCCGTGGAGGATGACCTCGGCGCCCTGGCGCCGGGCCGCCGTCACCTTCGTGAGCGGCGCCCACTCGGGCATCACGATCACGGAGGAGACGCCGAGCCGCGCGGCGTGGAAGGCCACCGCCAGGCCGTGATTGCCCGCGCTGGCCGCGACCATCCCGCGGCGCCGTTCCGCGTCGCCGAGGGAAAGAAGGACATTGGCGGCCCCGCGCTCCTTGAAGGAGCCCGTCATCTGGAGGTTCTCGAGCTTGACGAAGACGCGCGCCCCGGTCAGGACGGACAGCGTCTCGGAATACGGGCAGGGCGTGACCGCGATCAGGGCCTTGAGCCTCGCCTCGGCCGCGCGGACGTCGTCGATCGAGACGTGTGGGCTCAAAAGTTGAGCCCCGGAGCGTCGCGGCCCGGGGCCATGAAGCCGACAGGCATGAGGGGCGTCGAGTGCGCCCAGCCGAGCCGGCCCCTCCAGTCGATGCAGATGAGCCCGCCGCTGCCCCGACCTTCCTCCGCGAGCACGTCCAAGGCGATCTGGCAGGCGTGCATCGGGTCTCCCGCCGCCTTGAGGATCTCGATGGTACGGCGGGCCAGCACGACACGAATGGCGGCTTCTCCATTGCCGGTGCACGACACGCCGCCCGCCGTGCTCTCGGCGTACGTGCCGCACCCGATCAGCGGCGAGTCGCCCACGCGCCCCGGCGGCTTGCCGGCCATCCCGCCCGTAGAGGTCGCGGCGGCGATGAGCCCCCGGCGATCCAGAGCGACGGCGCCGACG
>JBKPBU010000324.1:0-1554 GCA_046727015.1 Candidatus Methylomirabilota bacterium
GAAGGCCATTATGCCCCGCCGGGGGTTCCGGAGCAAGGTCAACGCACTGCGCCATACGAAAAATCCGTGCTACAGTGAACACATGCAGGAGCGTAAGGATATCAGGAACGTCGCCATCATCGCGCACGTCGACCACGGGAAAACCACCCTCGTGGACGCCATGCTGTGGCAGTCGGGCATCTTCCGCGCCAACGAGCACGTGGCCGAGCGGGTCATGGACTCGATCGATCTCGAGCGCGAGAAGGGCATCACCATCATGGCGAAGAACACCTCCGTCCACTACAAGGACATCAAGATCAACATCGTGGACACGCCCGGCCACGCCGATTTCGGCGGAGAGGTCGAGCGGACGCTGACGCTGGTGGACGGCGTGCTGCTCCTGGTGGATGCGGCGGAAGGCCCCCTGCCCCAGACGCGCTTCGTGCTGAAGAAGGCGCTCGAGGCGGGGCTCACGCCGGTCGTCGTCATCAACAAGATCGACCGTCAGGACGCGCGCGCCGCGGAAGTGCTCGACGAGGTCTACGATCTCTTCATCGACCTCGAGGCGGCCGAGGACCAGCTCGACTTCCCCGTCCTCTACACCGACGCCCGCAAGGGCATCGCCAAGCTTAGCCTGGACGACGACTCCAAGACCCTGGCGCCGCTGTTCGAGACGCTCGTCAACACCATCCCGCCGCCGCGCTTCGACCCCGACATGGGCCTCCAGTTTCGCGCGACGTCGCTGGACTGGGACGACTACGTCGGCCGGCTCGTCATCGGCAGGATCTTCAACGGCACGGTCCGCCAGTACGACCGCGTCGCCGTCGTCCACCGAGACGGCTCGACCGAGAGTGCGAAAGTCACCGTGCTCTACGGGTACGAAGGTCTCAAGCGCGTCGAGGTGGCAGAGGCCTCGGCCGGCGACATCGTGGCGGTGGCGGGCACGGACAACGTCGAGATCGGCGAGACCCTGGCCGACACCGAAAATCCGGTAGCCCTGCCCGTCATGCACATCGACGAGCCGACGGTCTCGATGCTCTTCTCGTCGAACGTCTCGCCCTTCTCCGGGCGCGAGGGCAGGTTCGTCACCTCGACCCAGCTGCGCGAGCGGCTGTGGAGAGAGCGGCGGACCAACGTCGGCATCCGCGTGGAGGAGACCGACTCGCCCGATACGTTCAGGGTATCCGGACGAGGGGAGCTCCAGCTCGCCATCCTGATCGAGATGATCCGCCGCGAGGACTTCGAGCTGGAAGTGAGCAAGCCCCAGATCATCACCAAGGAAGAGAAGGGCCAGACGCTCGAGCCCATGGAGCACCTCGTGGTGGACATTCCCGAGGAGTTCATCGGCGCGGTGACGCAGAAGCTCGGGCCCCGCAAGGGCCAGATGACCAAGATGGTGAACCACGGCACCGGGCGCGTGCGGCTCGAGTACCGTCTGCCCTCGCGCGGTCTCATCGGCTACCGCTCGGAGTTCCTCACGGACACGCGCGGCACGGGGCTGCTGAACCACATCTTCGACGGCTATGCCGAGTGGCAGGGCGACATCCCGCACCGGGCCAACGGCGCGCTCGTCTC
>JBKPBU010000325.1:0-5175 GCA_046727015.1 Candidatus Methylomirabilota bacterium
CGCGTCTTCTCGCTCTCTGGGGCGTCAAGGACGCGGCGCCGGATCGAGCCGTGCCACCGTGGCCGGCGAACCCTGACGGCAGCCTCGACATCGCGGGCGTGGCCACGCGCTATCAGCTCTCGGCCACGTTCTTGCCCGCGACGACGCTCTCCGATCTCCGCGCCATCGGGCTGCCGGCCCTCGTCGAGCTGTCCGACGCGGCGGCCGGGCGTCCCTATCTGCTGCGCTGGATCGGCGGTGAGACGGCGACGCTCGTAGCCCCCTCGGGCGAGGAGGCGCGTTTCGCCCTCGACTCGCTCGATCCGGCCTGGACGCGCTCCGCGTGGGTCGTTTGGCGCAACGTGGACCAGCTACCACTCGACCCCTGGCGGGACCTGACGCCGACCGTGCTCACGACCATAGGCCTCCGGCTCCAGAAGCTCGGCTACCTGAGCCCGCCCGTGCCGCCGAGTTACGACGGCCGCTTCCAGGTGGCCGTGCGCCGTTTCCAGCGGGCGGTCGGTGGGTTGCAGGAGGACGGTATTATCGGGCCGCGGACGGCCATGGCGCTATCCCGCGTGGTCGGCGGGCGATTCAACCCGACCATCGTCGAAGGCGGTGCCCAGTGAGCCGCCTCGCCGACATCCTGATGCGCATGGACGACAAGCGGCTGCGCCGGCCGGGACTAGGTGGTATCCCACGGCTGGGCGAAGGCGCCGAGCCCCGTCGGCAATGGCGTATCGCTGGGACTTTGGTTATTCTGGTAGTGATGGGTGCCCTAGCGGTCACAGTCATGCTCCGTCCCCACCTCCCCGCGATGCCCTTGGCCCACCCGGCGGGCCCGCCGGTCCCGGCCCGTGTGGCGGCCCTACCCGGGCCCGTGCCTTCAGCGGTGTCCGCCCGCGACCGCATAGCGGCCCTGATGCGGACAGGCCTGGAAGCAGCGCGTACCGGGGAGATGGATGAAGCGGCCGTCGCTTTCCGCAAGGCGGTCGAGGTCGACCCCACCGACGCCGAGGCCTGGAGCAGCCTGGGCGTGGTGCTGGTCCGCGCGGGCGATGAGACGCGAGGCGTCGAGGCTTTCCGCCGGGCGCTCCGCGCGGCACCAAGGCATCCCGAGGCCCACCGCAACCTCGCCGTGGTGTTCGACCGCCAGGGACGCGTCGCCGAGGCTGCACGCCACTATCGGGCCTTCCTGGCGACGAGCCCGGCCGACAGCCCCGACCGCGCACCGATCATGGCGCGGCTCGAGGAGATCAGCGCCCGGAGAACCGGGGAATGAGCCAACCTCAGGACCGCTGGGCCTGGGCGCCCCTGGGTCAGATGCTGGTCAATGACAAGGTCCTGACCACCGACCAGCTGAACCAGGCCCTCGAGCGTCAGCGCAAGACCCGCGAGCGCCTGGGGCAGATCCTCATCGACATGAAACTGATCGACGAGGACATACTCCTCAAGTACCTGGGCTCACAGTTTCGCAAGGAGTCGATCACCCGCCAGGACCTGGCCGCGCTAGACCCGGACGTGGTCAGGCTCGTGCCTGAGGAGGTCGCCCGCCAGTACGGCGTCATCGCGTCCCAGCGCTCGGGCCGAAAACTGATCGTGGCCACCGCCGATCCGCTGAACGTCATGGCCCTGGATGACCTCCGGCGCGCGACCGGGCTCGACGTCGACTTCCGCATCGGCCCCGCCGGCGCCATCCAGGAGGCCATCGAGAAGACGTACCGCAAGGTCAACAGCACCACCGTCGCCAGCGAGGGCCTGGACGACGCGCTCAAAGTCGACCTCGGTCTCAACGTGGGCCCGTCGGCGGCCTCCCTCGCCGAGAGCGCCATCGACATCCGGCAGCTGCAGACCCAGGCCGACGACCCGCCGGTCGTGCGCGTCGTCAACTACGTGCTGGGCCGGGCCGCGCTCGACGGCGCCTCCGACGTCCACGTCGAGCCTCACGACGACCGGACGCGCGTTCGGTACCGCATCGACGGCCTGCTCTTCGACCTGCTCGAGATTCCGCGGCAGCTCCATCTGGCGGTGGTCTCCCGGATCAAGATCATCTCTCGGCTGGACATCGCCG
Organism: Candidatus Methylomirabilota bacterium; assembly: GCA_046727015.1. GTDB lineage: Bacteria > Methylomirabilota > Methylomirabilia > Rokubacteriales > CSP1-6 > AR37. Next base: position 2,051 of record JBKPBU010000325.1, read on the forward strand.
AGCGCCGCTTGCCCCAGGACGGCAGCTTCGGCTCGCGCATCCACGGTCAGGAATTCGACTTCCGCGTCTCGACGCTGCCCACCGTGTACGGCGAGAAGGTCGTGTTGAGACTCCTCGAGAAGGCGGCCGTCGTCGAGCGCTACAGCATCGAGAACCTCGGCTTCGAGAAGGAGCAGCTCGAGGCGTTCCTCAGGGGCATTCGGCGACCGTGGGGCATGGTGCTCATCACCGGGCCCACGGGGAGCGGCAAGTCGACGACCTTGCACACGGCGATCAAGTTCATCAAGTCGCCGCGCAAGAACGTGGTCACGGTCGAAGACCCCGTCGAGTACCGCCAGCCGGGAATCCAGCAGGTGCACGTCAAGAGCGAGATCGGGTTCGATTTCGCGCGCGCGCTGCGCTCCATCCTGCGCCAGGATCCTGACATCATCATGATCGGCGAGATCCGCGACCAGGAGACGGCGCAGATCGCCGTCAAGGCCGCCCTCACGGGCCATCTCGTGCTCTCGACGCTGCACACCAACGACGCCGTCTCCACCCTCGTCCGGCTCATCAATATCGGCGTCGAGCCCTTCCTGGTGGCGTCCGCCGTGAACGTGGCCGCGGCCCAGCGGCTGGTGCGCAGGATCTGCAAGGACTGCAAGGAGTCCTACCGGCCCACCGCGGACGAGCTGGCGCTATTCGCTCCGGACCCGGGGCCGGAAGTGCTCTACCGCGGGCGCGGCTGCAAGAACTGCCGCAACGTGGGGTATGCGGGCCGGATGGCGCTCTACGAGGTGTTCGGCGTGGATGCGGAAGTGCGTCGCATGCTGATCGACGGCGCAGACGGGGACAAGATCCAGCGCTACGCGATCGAGTCGGGCATGGTCACGCTCAAGCAATGCGGTTTCCGACAGGCCGCGCGGGGGCTCACGACGCTCGAAGAAGTTCTCGCCGTGGCGGCGGACGGAGACTAAGCGATGCCGGTCTTCCAATACGAAGTCGCGGACCGCAAGGGCTCGGTGAGCCGCGGCACCGCGGAGGCCACCGAGCAGGCCGAGCTGATCACGCGCTTTCGGGAGCGGGGTCAGATCGTGCTCTCACTCCGGCCCGCCCGGTCCGGCGCGGTCGTCGGCGGCGGGTTCAGCGCCGCGGTCCTCGCCGGCAACCTCCGCCAGTCGTACAAGCGCATGGCGACCGGGGTCAACCTCGGCACCGTCCTCCTGTTCACGGGTCAGCTCGCCGCCATGCTCGGCGGCGGCCTGCACCTTGTCCGGATCCTGACGGCGCTCGCGGCGGAATCGACCCACAAGGTCTTCACCAAGGTTCTCGAGAGCGTGCGCGACGACATCACGGCCGGGGGCACGTTCGCGGACGCGCTGGCTCACCACCCGCACGTCTTCAACACGCTCTACGTGTCGATCGTGCGCGCGGGCGAGCTCAGCGGCTCGCTGCCCGTCGTGCTGGACACGCTGACCACGTACCTCGAAAAGACGGACGCTATTCGGCGCAAGGTGAAGGGCGCCATCGCGTACCCGGCCGTCATCCTGGTCGTCGCGATCCTGATCGTGATCTTCATGATTCTCAAGATCGTGCCGATCTTCAAGAGCGTCTACGACAAGGCGGGCGCCGTGCTGCCCCTGCCCACCCGCATACTCATCGCCTTCAGCAACGCCTTGCGGGACTACCTGCTCTTCATGATCCTGGGCCTCGCCTTCGTGGTCCTCGTCGTGTACTCGATCTATCAGTCCCCCGGTGGCCGCAGGTTCTTCGACCGCCTGAAGCTCGGTCTGCCCCTGTTCGGCCCGCTGATCAGAAAGGGCATCCTGGCGCGCACGTGCCGGACCCTCAGCGTGCTGCTCAATGCCGGCATTCCCTTGATCGAGGCCATGGAGACCGTGGCCAAGGTGTCCGGCAACGCCATCATCGAGGAGGCGCTGACCAAGGCGACCCAGCGCATGCGCGACGGCGGCACCATCGCCGACACGCTGCGAGAGACCGGAGAGTTTCCGGGCATGGTCACGCAGCTCGTGGCCACGGGCGAGGAGAGCGGCACGCTGCCGACCATGCTCGGCCGCGCCGCGACGTACTACGAGCAGCAGGTCGATCAGGCGGTGTCGACCCTGTCTTCGCTCATCGAGCCGATCATGATCGTGGTCATGGGCGGCATCGCGGGAGGCGTGATCTTCGCGCTCTACCTGCCGATCTTCAATCTCGGCCAGGCGATGAAGGGTGGGGTCAAATAGGGGACCGGCGTCGATGACCAGACGGGCCCCTCGTGCGTACCGCGTATCGCTCAGCCTCTACGTGGTGTTCTCGCTGCTCATGGCCTTGTCGGCGGCCGCGAGCGGCCTCTTCCTGCTCTACCTCGCCCGTCCCTTCGCCAGCGAGCTGAGCGCCCCTCAGGCGCGACAGCTGGCGGTTCTCCTCTTCACCGGCGCCGCGGTGGCGGGCGCTCTCGCGGCCGTGGGCGGACTCATCGTGGGCCTCAACCTCGCCGGCCGCATCCGCGGTATCGTGGAGAAGGCCGAGGCCTTCTCCCCGCATCTGGAAGGCGAGCATCCGGGTCAGCCCCGGCCGCCCACCACCGTTCGTGACGAGCTGGGGGCGCTCGACGCGGCCGTCGGGCGCCTGACCCTGTCCATGGACCGGTTCGTGCGCGACAGCGACATACTGGCGCGCCTGCCGGAGGGCATGCTGCTGCTCGATCCCGCCGGCACGCTCGTGTCGTTCAACGCGACGGCCGAGGCCCTGCTGGACCTGTCGCTCGAGCCCTATCGGGGCGAGCCCATTCTCTCCGAGGTCGGCGCCTTCCCACTCGCGAGCGGGAACGGGCGGCTGGCCCGGCTACTCGAGGGGGAGCCGATGGGGCTCGAACCGGTGCACGACAACGAGGTGCCGGTGGTGACGGCGAAGGGGCACCAGCTGCTCCTCGAGATCACGGCCCAGCGCCGGGACTGGGGGCGTGCCGCGACCGCGCAGGTGCTGGTGATCCGTGACGCCTCCGAGAAGCGGCGCATCCGCGAGGAGATCCGCCGCGCGGACCAGCTCGCCTTTCTCGGCGGCATGGCCGCGCGCATCGCCCATGAGATCCGCACTCCGCTGGCCGCGATCCGCGGGCTGCTCGAGCTCCTGCAGGCCGACCT
>JBKPBU010000326.1:0-4043 GCA_046727015.1 Candidatus Methylomirabilota bacterium
TTGGCGTCCGTCTTGGTCTTCTCCCGGGGCGCCTCGGGCCGGTCCACCAGCTCGAGGACGACCATGGGCGCGCGATCGCCCGGGCGCGTGCCCGCCCGCATGATCCGCGTGTAACCGCCGTGGCGGTCGCCGAAGCGCGCCGCGATGGTGTCGAAGAGCTTCTTCACCACCTCGGTATCCGGCACCATGCTGAGGACCTGCCGGCGCGCGTGCAGGCTGTCGCGCTTGGCCAGCGTGACCATCTGGTCGGCCAGTCCGCGGACGGCCTTGGCCTTGGCCTCGGTGGTCATGATGCGCTCATGGCGGAAGAGCGCCACGAGGAGGTTCCTGAAGAGAGCCCAGCGATGCGCGGTGACGCGCCCGAGCTTGAACCCGGCCTTGCCGTGCCTCATTTCACCCCTCCGCGCCCGAGGGTCCCGAGCAGGTTCGGGTCGATCCGCATCCCGAGCGAAAGGCCGAGCGCGGCGAGAGCGGTCTTGATCTCCTCGATGGACTTGTCGCCCAGATTCTTGACCTGCTCCAGGTCCGCGTCCGTCTTCTGGACGAGGTCCGCGACGAGGAGGATCTCGGAGTTCTTGAGCGCGTTGATCGCGCGCGCGGGCAGCGGCAGGTCGTCGAGCGTCTTGGCCAGGCTGTCCTGGAGCGAGCCCTCGCCGGCGCCCTCGGCTTCCTCTTCCTCTTCCTCGCCCCCCTCGGGAGCGAGCAGCGCGAACTGGTCGCGCATGTGGGTGGCCGCCCGCGTCAGCGCCTCGTCGGGCGACACGGCGCCGTTGGTCCATACCTCGACCACGAGCCGGTCATAGTCGGTGATCTTGCCGAGCCGCGCGTTCTCGACGTTGTAGGAGACGCGCTGGATGGGCGAGAAGGCCGCGTCGAGCGCGATGGCGCCCGCGGGCACGCTGCCGGATGGGTGCCGGTCCGCGGAGACGTAGCCGCGTCCCACGCCGATTCCGAGGTCGATGGCGAGCGTCGCGCCCGCCTCGAGGGTGGCGATGTGCAGCTCGGGGTTCAGCACCTCGACGCCCGTCGCCTCGGACACGTCGGCGCCCGTGACGGCCTTGGGACCCTGGGCCTCGAGCCGCGTCTCCATCGGCTCGCCCGAGGGGACGTTGACCGCGAGCTTCTTGAGATTCAGGAGCACGTCCTGCGTGCTCTCGGCGACGCCGGGCAGGGGCGTTTCGACCTCCTTGACGCCCTTGACGCGCGCCCAGGTCACCGCCGCTCCCGGGATGATGCTGAGCAGGGTGCGGCGTAGCGAGTTCCCGACGGTCAGCGCGTAGCCCTTCTCGAACGGCTCGGCCACGAGCCGGCCGTACCGGTCGGACAGGATCTGCCATTCGATCGTCTTCGGCTTCTGAAACGGAATCCGTGCCATACGTTCCCTTCTTCCGCGCGCGGCGGCCTTACTTCGAGAACAGCTCGACGATCATCTGTTCCTGCACCGGGATCTGGATGTCGTCCCGGATGGGCAGCCCGCGTACGGTGCCTTTTTTCTCGTTGGGATCGACCTCGAGCCATGCCGGAGTCGCCTGGCGTCCCGCGCCCAGGTTGTCGGCGACCCGCTCCTGCATCTTGGATGTCGGGCGCAGCTGGACGATCTCTCCCACCCTGACGATGTACGAGGGGATGGAGACCTTCCGGCCGTTGATCTGGATGTGGCCGTGGCCGACCATCTGCCGCGCCTCGCGCCGCGAGGCGGCCATGCCCAGCCGGAAGACGACGTTGTCCAGCCGGCGCTCGAGCAGCTTGAGCAGGTTCTCGCCCGTGCCCCCGCGCTCGCGCTCGGCCATGTGGAAGTAGCGCCGGAACTGGCTCTCGAGGACCCCGTAGATGCGCTTGGCTTTCTGCTTCTCGCGCAGCTGGATCCCGTAGTTCGTGAGCTTGGTCCGGCTGAGCCCGTGCTGGCCCGGGGGGTAGTTCCGGCGCTCGATGGCGCACTTCTCCCCGAAACAGCGAGAGCCCTTGAGGAACAGCTTGATGCCTTCACGCCGGCACTGCCGGCACGCTGCGGCCCGATATCGCGCCAACGCTCCCTCCTCCCCTACACCCGACGCCGCTTGGGCGGACGGCACCCGTTGTGCGGAATCGGCGTCACGTCACGGATCGCGGAGATCTCGAGGCCCACGGCCTGGAGCGACCGGATGGCCGCCTCGCGGCCTGCCCCCGGACCCCGCACGAACACCTCCACCTGCTTCAGCCCCAGGTCCATCGCCTTGCGCGCGGCGTTCTCCGCCGCGGTTTGCGCGGCGAAGGGCGTGCTCTTGCGCGAACCCTTGAACCCCACGCTGCCCGCGCTCGCCCAGGAGACGACGTTGCCCATCTTGTCCGTGAGGGTGACGATCGTATTGTTGAACGTCGCCTGGACGTGGGCGATACCCACCCGGACCTCCTTGCGCTCCCGCTTGCGCCCGCCCTTGCGGGGCGCCACCGGGGCTTTCGACTCTTCCTTCTCCGCTGCCTTCTCTGGCGCTTCGTCGGCCATGCGTGGGGCTCCTTACTTCTTCGGGGGCGCGGCGACCGGCGCGGCGGCGGGTGCGGCGGCGGCCACCGGCTTCTTCTTGACCATGACGCCCTTGCTCTTGCCCTTGCGGGTGCGGGCGTTGGTGTGGGTCCGCTGCCCGCGCACGGGCAGGCCCTTCCGATGGCGGATGCCGCGGTAGCAGCCGATATCCATGAGGCGCTTGACGCTCATGGACACCTCGCGGCGCAGGTCGCCCTCGACCTTGTACTCGCGGTCGATGATGTCGCGCACCCGCGCCGTCTCCTCGTCGCTCCAGGCCTTGACCCGCTTCCCGGGATCGACCCTGGCGTCGGCGAAGATCTTCCGGGCGGACGGGATGCCGATTCCGTAGATGTACTGGATCGCGACCTCGCCGCGCTTGTCGCGCGGCAGGTCCACTCCGGAAATGCGTGCCATAGGTGGCTCTCCTGTTCTCTAGCCCTGGCGCTGCTTGTGGCGCGGATTCTTGCAAATGATGCGCACGACGCCCTCGCGCCGCACGATCTTGCAGTGCTCGCACCGAACCTTGACGGACGGTCTGACTTTCATCTCATGTCCTTTCGAACCGTGTCACCGCTTCTCACTTGAATCGGTACGTGATCCGGCCGCGGGTCAGGTCGTAGGGCGACAGCTCGACCTTGACCTTGTCCCCGGGCAGGATCCGAATGAAGTTCATGCGCATCTTGCCGGACACGTGCGCCAGCACCTTGTGTCCATTCTCGAGCTCCACCCGGAACATGGCGTTCGGCAGCGGCTCGACCACCGTGCCCTCCACCTCGATCGCGTCCTCTTTCGGCATGACTTACAGCGCCGCGCGGGTCAGGACGTCGGGGCCGTTCTCGGTGATGGCGATGGTGTCCTCGAAATGGGCCGCGAAGCTGCCGTCGACCGTCACCGCCGTCCACCCGTCGTCGAGCACCTGCACCTCGTGCGATCCCATGGTCACCATCGGCTCGATGGCGAGCACCATGCCGGCCTTGAGCGCGGGGCCGCGTCCGGCCTCGCCGAAGTTCGGCACCTGCGGATCCTCGTGGAGCGAGCGGCCTATCCCATGTCCCACGAACGCCCTCACCACCCCGAAGCCGTGACTCTCGCAGTGCGCCTGCACCGCATAGGAGATGTCGCCGATGCGGTTGCCCGGCCGGCACTGCACGATGGCCTTGTCGAGGCTCTCGCGCGTGACATCGAGGAGCTCCTGGACTCTCGCGGAGACCGGTCCCACCGGCAGCGTGACGGCACAGTCGCCGTAGTACCCGTCGACGATGCAGCCGAGATCGAGCCCGATGATGTCGCCGTCCTTGAGCTTCCGCTTGGCCGAGGGAATGCCGTGGACGACCTCATGGTTGATCGAGGTGCACACGGTCGCCGGATACCCGCGGTAGCCCTTGAAGGCCGACTGGGCGCCCTTGCCGATGATGAACGCCTCGACGTCCTCGTCGATGTCCTTGGTCGTGGCGCCGGGCCGCACGAGGGCCTTGAGCCGCTCCTTGACCTCGGCCAGGATGCGACCGGCCGCGCGCATGTGCTCGAGCTCCCGGGAGGA
>JBKPBU010000327.1:0-1464 GCA_046727015.1 Candidatus Methylomirabilota bacterium
GAGCGGGCGACGATGCTGTCGTTTCGCGGCACGATGGCCACCGCGGGCGGCTCGATGGGGCTTCTGCTCGGCGGGTACGTGGCCGACCTGCGCGGCATCCCGTTCGCCTGGAAGTTGGCGGGGACGCTCTCACTCGTCGCCGTCCCCTGTTACCTGACGCTAAGGCCGCGGCCCGGCCTGACGGCTCCGGAAAGGACCTTGCCATGAGCCTCCTGACGATCGATCAGCTCGACATGGCCGTGCCGAAAGCCCGCTACGAGGACCTCGTCAAGTACATCGATCCGATGAACGAAGGCATGGAGAAGTTCGAGATCAACACGCCCAACCGGATCGCCGCGTTCATCGCGCAGGTCGCTCACGAGTCGGGCGACTTCCGCGACACCGTAGAGAACCTGAACTACTCGTGGCAGGCTCTTCGCCGCACGTGGCCCTCGAGGTTCCCGACCGACGATCTCGCGAAACAATACGATCGCCAGCCCGAACGGATCGCCAACGTCGCCTACGCCGGCCGCTATGGCAACGGCGGCGAAGCCAGCGGCGACGGCTGGAAATATCGGGGCCGCGGGCTGATTCAAATCACGTTTCACGACAACTACGCGGCGTATGCAGGCGCCGTCGCCGACCCGACCATCCTCACCGCCCCGGATCAGGTCGCCCAGCCGCAGCACGCCGTCCTGTCGGCGTGCTGGTTCTGGCACAGCAAGGGTCTCAACTCGCTGGCCGATGCCGGCACCGAGGCAAGCTTCAACCAGATCAGCTTCAAGATCAACGGCGGGTGGAATGGCAAGGGCGATCGGCTGGAGAACTGGGCTGAGGCCCGGTCCGTGATGCTGGCGTGACGCACGCGGCGGCGACGCGATCTTGCGGTATCCTGCAGGGCGGCCTCTTGACCGGGCCTGAGAGAGGAGCATCCATGAAAGCCGAGGAATTCGAAAGCTTCGACGGGCTCGGGTTGGCCGGACTGGTGCGCCGGGGCGACGTGAGCCCAGCCGAGCTGCTCGACCTCGCCGTCTCGCGCGTGGAAGCGCGCAACCCCGAGCTCAACGCCGTCGTCACGCGGCTGTACGATCAGGCTCGCGCCGCCATCGCGGCCGGCCTCCCGGATGGCCCGTTCACCGGCGTGCCGTACCTGCTCAAGGACCTGGGCGCCCACTACGCCGGCGCGGTGACCAGCTTCGGCAGCGCGCTCTTCAAGGACTTCGTGGTGGATCACGACAGTGAGATCACGGCGCGTCTCCGGCGCGCCGGTCTCGTCATCTTCGGCAAGACCAATACGCCGGAGCTGGGACTCACCGCTTCCACCGAGCCGCGCCTGTTCGGACCGACGCGCAATCCCTGGAAGCTCACTCACAGCGCGGGCGGATCGAGCGGCGGGTCGGCGGCCGCCGTCGCGGCCGGCATGGTGCCCATGGCGCACGCCACGGACGGCGGCGGGTCGATCCGGATCCCGGCCTCCTGCTGCGG
>JBKPBU010000328.1:0-1428 GCA_046727015.1 Candidatus Methylomirabilota bacterium
CCCCCGTCGCCAACCACCGTCGTCTGCGCATCCACGACGGCCGCGATCTCGTGGCCGAGCCGGTAGTGGCTGATGGGCACGCTGTCGGAAAGCCGCTCGGCCATGAGCCGCTCCTGGCTCTCGTCCTCTTTCTTCCTGATCGCTCGGCGCCACGCCTCGAAGCGCGAAGCAACATTCTTCGGTAGCGCCTCCCTCGCCTGTCTCAGCGTGAGACCGATGTGGGACGCCAGCCCGAGCTCGAGAGGCCGGTTGCGCCCCAGCTCGGCCGGATCGCAGTCGACAACCACCACGCGCGCATTCTCGGCAAAGGACGGAGGCCGTCCATAGCCCAGCCGGAAGTCGAGCGGCGTGCCGAGGACGAGCACGAAGTCGGCCTGGCCCAGGGCGAAGCCGCGAGCCTGTGAGAAGGCGAGCGAGTGGCCGGCGGGCAGGGCGCCGCGGCCCGCGCCGTTCATGAACACGGGCACCCCCGCCGCCTCGGCGAAAGCCGCGAGGTCGGCCGCCGCGTCGTCCCAGTACACGCCGCTGCCCGCCATCACGAGCGGACGCTCGGCGCGCGCGAGGAAGCCGGCGAGCGTCTGGACAGACTCGGCATCGGGAGCGAGCGGACGGCGGTGGACGTAGGCGGTCGGGATGGGAGCCATCCTGTCCTCGACCATGGTCATGAGGAGATCCACAGGGATCTCGACGAAGACCGGCCCCGGGCGCCCCGTCAGCGCGGTGCGGATCGCCGTCGTGAGCACTTCGGGGATCTGGCGGGTCTCCGACACCGTCCACGAGCCCTTGGTGATGGGCTTGAGGAGGTCTACCTGCTCCACCTCCTGGAGCGAGCCCAGGCCGCGAAGGCCGAGGGGCGCCGCGCCGCCGATCAGCAGCAGCGGGCTCCTCGCGGAATACGCATTGGCCACGCCCGTCACGGCGTCCGTCACCCCCGGTCCCGCCGTCACCGCGGCCACGCCGATATTGCGCGTCAGCCGCGCGTAGGCGTCGCCGGCGTGCGCCGCCGCCTGCTCGTGGCGGACGTCCACCACCTCGACACCCTCGGTGATGCAGCCGTCGTAAATCGGCAGGATGTGTCCGCCGCAGAGCGTGAAGATGTGGCCCACGCCCGCCTGCTTGAGCGTGCGCGCCACGAGGTGCCCGCCGTTCAGCTCCGCCATGCGCCTACCAGAACTTCTCCCACTTGACGCTCTTGCGGTCCATGCCCTTCTTGACGAGGGCGTCGCGCACGGCGTTGACCGTGTCGCCGCCGCCGCACACGTAGATCACGAGCCGGTCCACGCTGTGGACGAGCCTGTCCACGACGGCCGCGGCCTCGCCCGTCTCGCCGCGCCAGCCGGCCTGCGCTTCCCGCACCGCCGGCATGTACGTGAAGCCTGGATAGCGCCGCGCCAGCGAGCGGAACTCGGCGTCGTAGAGGAGCCACGA
>JBKPBU010000329.1:0-3076 GCA_046727015.1 Candidatus Methylomirabilota bacterium
GATCTGCACGTAGTGGTCGACGTAGACGTCGGCAATCCGCGGATTGTCCTTGTGGCAGATGACTTCCCAGCTCCACTTGACGTCGTGGGCCGTGAAGGGCGATCCGTCGTGGAAGACGACGCCGCGGCGCAGCTTGAAGACGTATTCGCTGCCGTCCTTGCTCACCGTCCACGATTCCGCGAGATCGGGCTTCGGCTGGTAGGTGTCGTCGTCGAACCGCGTCAGGCCGTCGAACAGGAGATTGTTCGTGACCCGCATCGTCGACACGATGTGCGTCAGCGGGTTCAGGTTGATGAAGGTCGTGCCCACCGCCACCACGGCGACCTTCTCGGCCGCCCTCGCGGTGCCGGCGGCGAGCGCCATCGCCGCCAGGAGCGAGAGGAGCCCGGCCCCGAATCGAAGCGGTCTGCCGGTGTGCTCGCGCATCGTCACATCCTCCTCGGCCCCGCCGCGGCGGGCCGCTGCGGATCGAACGCATCGCGCAGGCCGTCGCCGACGAGATTGTAGGTCATCACGGTGAGAAAGATGAACAGCCCGGGGAAGAAGCTGATCCACCACGCGCGAAACAGGTACTCGCGCCCGTCGGCCACCATGCTGCCCCAGCTCGCGATCGGAGGCTGCACCCCGACCCCCAGGTACGACAGCCCCGCCTCGACAAGGATGACGTACGCGACACGCAGGGTCGCCGCCACGACGATCACGGGCACCACGTTGGGCAGGATGTGCCGCGCCATCGTGCGCAGGTCTCCGGCGCCGAGGGCGCGCGCCGCCTGCACGAACTCGCGCTCGCGCAGGGTGAGAAACTCCGCGCGGACTACCCGAGCCGTGATCGGCCACGACGTGAGCCCGATGGCCAGGATCAGGAGCCACAGCCGCGCTCCGAACACCGCGACGAGCGTGAGGAGCAGGAAGAAGGTCGGGAAGGTCACGACCGTCTCCGTCAGGCGCATGAGCGCCCCGTCGATGCCGCGGCCGTAGAAGCCTGCCAGCCCGCCGACGGCTACGCCCACGGCAACGCTCACCGCCATCGACAAGAGGCCGACCAGCTGCGTCACCCGCCCGCCCCAGAGCGCGCGGCTCAGCACGTCGCGCCCGAAGTTATCGGTGCCCATCGGGTGCGCGGCGCTCGGCGGCTTCGCCACTTCTCCGCCATGCTGCCCGGCCGGATCGTAGGGGGCGAGCACCGGCGCCATGAGCGCGCTCGCGGCCAGGGCGGCAAGAACGACCGCACCGATGAGAGCGCCCTGGTTGGCGGCGAAACGGCGCCATTCTCCCCGCCGCTCGCCGGCGCGAAAGCCCGCCGGCATGACCTGGACGATGTCGAGGGCTCGTCCCGGCATGTCACTCGAGCTCGATGCGCGGATCGAGGACGGCGTAGAGCACGTCGACGACCAGCGTGCTCGCCACCACGACCACGGCCGTCATCAGGTTGAGCGTCATGATCGTCGGGTAGTCGCGATTCAACGCCGCTTCGACCACGAGCCGCCCGATGCCCGGCATGGCGAACACCGACTCGATGACGGCGGTGGATCCGATCAGCAGGGGGACGAGCAAGCCCACGACGGTCACCACCGGCAAGAGGGCGTTGCGGAGCGCGTGGCGGTAGAGCACCAGCGACTCGGGCAGTCCCTTGCTTCGCGCGGTCCGCACGTAGTCTTGAGCCAAAGCGTCAAGCATGGAGCTGCGCGTGTAGCGCATGATCGGCGGGAGGAGCCCGCTCGCCAGCACGACGGTGGGCAGCACGAAGTACGGCACCATGTCGAGCGAGCTGTAGTGGAGACTCATCGCCGGCCCGGTGCCGCTGGCGGGGAGAATGTGCAGGATCCCGGCGAACACCCACATGAGCACGAGGCCGAACCAGAAGCCGGGCAGCGAGATGCCGCCGAGGGCCGCGACGGACAGCCAGTTGTCGAGGTGACCGTAGGGCCGCCGCGCCGACATCACGCCCATCGGCACGCCGAGGAGAAGGCTCACCGCGATCGCCCCTCCCAGAAGAGCGGCGGTGATCGGCAGCCGGTCGGCGATCATCGCGAGCACCGGCTGGCCCGTGCGCAGGGACAGGATCTCGCCCGTCGCGAGCTGCTTCAGGATCGTCACGAACTGCACGGGCAAGGGCCCGTCGAGACCAAGCCCGGCGCGAAACCGCTGAAGCTCCTCGGGGCTCAAGAGCGTCGTGTCGACAAGCATGGAGGCCGGGTCGCCCGGCGCGAGCCGAATGATGACAAAGCTGACGAGCGCGATGCCGAGCAGCACCGGCACGAGCTGGACGACGCGCCGGATCAAGTAGCGGCGCATCTCATCCGAGCGACAGTCGCGCGCCGAGCGTCCTCTCGACAGGAAGCAGACCCTTGGGCGATGAGGCCGCGAGGCTGGCCGAGTACGGTGACGGACCGCGGGCGGCCAGCCAGCCGGAGAGCGCGCTTTCGGGGCCCCGCGGGGCCACGAAGTCGAGCGCGTGCGGCCCTATCGTCACGCGCACGCCGGCGGCTTTCAAGTCCGGGCGGTCGACCGCCATGACCTTCGCGCCGGGCACCCGCTCATACCAGCCGCGGACCGCCGCCACGTCAGAGACGGCCACCGTGACGAGCTGGATCCCTTTGACGCCGTTGGCGTGAGTGGTGGCTCGCGGCACGCGCTCGTCGCGCGGGGTCTCGTCCTCGATCAGGAACGGCGCGACGCCGGCATGCGCGTCGGGAATGGAGAGCACCCAGCTGAGCTTGTAGCCGTCGGGACGGACGCGGCTGAGCGGCCGCGGATCGGCGAGGGCGACCCCCGCCGCCCGAAACGCCGCCGCGTCGCCGGCGAGATCGTCGGTCTGGAGACAGAAGTCGATCAGGCCGCCGCCCTGCTGCAATCGCTGGTACCAGCGATGCTGCGCGTTCGGCTCGAAGAACGCGATCAGCTCGAGATACGACCCGTCCGCGAAGGCGATCAGCGCGTTGTGGGTGCCGATCGGGTGCCGCCCGCCGGGCACCACCGTGAAGTCGAGCCCTCGATAGCTCGCGACCGCGGCCTCCAGCTCGGGCACGACGACGACGAGATGATCGATCCCCTTCAGCATGACGCTCGCTCCTCC
>JBKPBU010000330.1:0-3409 GCA_046727015.1 Candidatus Methylomirabilota bacterium
CGTGGCGATGTCGACGAGCGTGAAGACCTCGGCGCCGGATCGGGCGAAGGCGCCGGTGGAAATGTTGAGGTTGACGACCCGGCCGTTGAATGGAGCTTGCACGTGCGTGTATTCGAGGTCCAGCTCGGCCGCGCGCACCGCTGCCTCCGCGGCGGCCACGCGGGCGTTCATGCCCGCCACCTGTCCGACGGCGTCCTCCGCTCGTGCCCGGTCGCTCCTGGACTGCTGCAGAGAGGCTTCGGTAGCGACATGCTGGGCGCGCGTCGCCGCCAGCGCCGCCACGGCCGCCCGCTTCCTGGCGCGTGCCTCGTCGAGGGCGGCGTCGACGGCAACGACCGACGTCCGCGCCTGCTCTACGGCCATGGCGGCCGAGACCTGCTTCGTGCGGGCGTCCTCGACGCGGTCCTCGGTCACGAACTGCCGGGGCAGCAATGGCTCGAGACGGCTCAGGTGGTCGCCCGCCTGCTTGAGCTCGGCCTGCGCGCGGCGCAGCGCCGCCTCGGAAGCCGCCCGCTGTGCTTCCAGACGGGCGATCTCCGCATCGGCGGCGACCGGATCCGTCTCTCGGCGCCTGACGTCGGCAGCCGAGGCGTCGAGCTGCGCCGCGGCCTTCGTGACGCCCGAGGCGGCCGACGAGGCGCTGTTTCGCAGCCCGTCGACCTCCTTGCGCGTCAACGCGAGCGCGGCTTGGGCCTTTGCTAAGGCAATCTCGTACGGACGCGGGTCGATCAGGAAGAGGAGATCCCCCTGCTTGACCTGCTGGTTGTCCCGGACGCGAAGCTCGACGATGTGCCCACTGACCTGCGGCGCGATGCCCACGAAATTGGCGCGGACCGTGGCGTCGTCCGTCTGCGGCCTCGTCTCCCACTGCAGCAGCGTCACCGCCACGGCAATCACGGCAGCGCCGACGATGCCCGCTCCGAGCAATCTACCAAGAAGGCGGCGGCTACCTGGGACTGGGGGCGCCTGATCGTCGGTCATGACCTACACCCTGAAAAACGCCACCCAGAGGACGAGGGTGACGAGGATGGCCAGGCTTGGGTAGACGAGCGCTCGCGGACCCACGTAGGGATCGATGCCCGTGCGGACGAGGAGCCGCCGAACGACCAGCGCCGCCACGATGCCGATCAGGAGGCACAGCATCCACGAGGGGAAGAATGAGCCGATGATGTTGATCTGGGGCCCCATCACGCTCCTCCGTCTCTTCTACCGGCCAGGGGTCTGGCCCGGCGGAGAGTCGCCGGTGGTGAAGGCCAGCCCCGAGGAGGCATTCAGGAGCTGGAGCTTCGTGTCGATTTCGACGAACCGGGCTCGGCTCAGCTCGCGGCGGGCCGCGAGAAGGTCGGTCAAGGTGCTGAGTCCATGGCGATAGGACTCCAGGATGGACTCGTAAGACTGCGTGGAGGCAGTCACGAGGGCCGCGGCAACGTCGAGCCGACGAACGGAGAGGTGGACATCCGTGTACGCTTTCCACACCTCGCTGACGGCCCGATCACGGGCAGTCGTTACTTCGTCCTCTGCCGCACGCCGCTCAGCCTCCGCCAGCTCCACCCGCCGCCGCGTGGCGCCGCCCTCGAAGATGTTCCATTCGAGGAAGAGCCCCACACCGTAGTTGGGCTCGGCCGCACTGAACCATCCGGTGTTCTTGTTCCCTCCGGTGATCCGCGCCTGGCCCAGGATCGAGCTGAGATCACTGACGAGGGACAGCGTCGGAAAATAGGCGGCCCGCGCTCGACGCACCTCGGCCTCCTTGGCGCGGACCACTGCGACCTTGGCGATGAGGTCCGGGCGTTGCTCGAGGGCTCGCTCGATCACCTTGTCCACGGAGTCTTCAAGCGCGGCCGGGGGAGGCAGGGCTGAAAAGTCCGTGACCTGAATCGCGGTCGTCGGGGTGATTCCGACGCTCTCCGCCAGCGTTACCTGCGCGTCACGTTCCCTGGCCAGCGCGTCCTCCAGATCGAATGCCGCCTGGGCCTCTTGCTGTCGGGCGAGGGAGACCTCCGGGAGCGTGGCCAGCCCGGTCCGCAGCTGGCCTTCGGAGGCCTCGCGAACGGCGCGGGCGGCGTCGAGGGAGCTCTGGGCGACCATGATCTTGCGCTGAAGACTCGTCAGGGCCAGGAACGCGCGCTGGACTCCAAAGATGATCTCCTGGTGCTTCCGATTGAACGCCAGGTTGGCGGACAGCAGTCGTTCTTTGGCCGCATCCAGCGCATTGCCGCGCCGTCCGAAATCGAGCAGGAGCCATCGCAGGTTCAGCATGGGGACCGCTTGCTCCAGATCCACGCGGAAAAACCCGCTGGGAGCGACGTCCTTGGGCGCAGGGACGGCGACACTCTTGTAGCCGCCGAGCGCGGCGAGGGCCAGCACCGGGAAGTACTCGCTCTGGACCAAGCCGATCCCGATCGCGGCCCGACGGGCCCCCTCCCACGCCACACGCGTTTCCGGATTCGTCCGCTGAGCGAGGTCGATCAGCTCGACGAGGTCGTAGCGCTTCTGCGGGTCGATGGGTACGCGCTCGCCTGCCTTGAGTACGTTTGTGTACTCCTGCAGGGCGGGCGGCCGCCAAGGCGTGCTCGGGTTCGGGGCTATCTGACGGCTGAGTCGTTCGGGCATGCCGCTGTCCAATCGCGTGGGCGGCGACGGCTCCGGGCGGCTCTCCTCGGCCGCGGCTGGAGGAACGCAAAAGATCATCAGGACACTCAAGGCTGTCCCGACTAGTATTCCGACCGCCTCGCGAAGCGCCACGGACATGTCACTCTCGTACTTATCTCTGGCAAGTCGCATGTGAGTTACTCCTCTGTGAGAGGTCTGTCTCCTGCTAGGCGGACGAGTGTATCGTAATTCTAGGCAGGGTGCCTCTGTCGACGCCGTCGGCGTTGCCACCGAGAAGCTCGCCAACGATGTCCGATCAGGTTTTCGTGATGTGCGCCGGCGCCCGTCGGCGGCGACGTGCGGTTCGCGTAGCCTCTACCTGACCGTCACCGTCTAGCGGTTAGCGGTCCAGACAGCGGGCCCGCCGGCGCCACCACGACGCCGGGCGGGCTTGTGTTTGCGCTTGCTGCGGCCCTCTGGCACGATCGATGGCGTGAGGGCGGACAGGGGCGATTGGGACTACGATGTCGCCGTCATCGGCGGCGGGCCCGGCGGATCGAGCGTGGCGACGACGCTGGCGCGCGCCGGCCGGCGCGTGCTGGTTCTGGAACGGGATGTTTTTCCGCGCTTCCACATCGGCGAGTCGCAGCTTCCCTGGACCAACGAGATTTTCCGCAAGCTCGGCGTCTACGAAACCATCTGCGCGGCCGGCTTCGTCCAGAAGTGGGGCGCGAGCTTCTCCACCCTCGACGGCTGCGGCGAGCGCTATGCGGACTTCACGGCCGCGGTGGAGACCCCGACGCCGCAGACCTTCCAG
>JBKPBU010000331.1:0-1268 GCA_046727015.1 Candidatus Methylomirabilota bacterium
ACCGGCGGTCACGCCCGCCACGCTGTCCGCCGATACGTGGCAGCGCTTTCGGCGCAATCGCCTGGCGCTGGCCGGGCTGGTGGTGGTGGTGTTGCTCGCGGTGGCGGCCGCGGGCGCGCCGTGGCTGGCCCCCGCCGATCCCGCCAAGCAGAGCCTCATCGAGAAGCGCGCGCGTCCCGGGGAGAAGTTCCTGCTCGGGGCCGACGAGTTCGGGCGCGATATCCTCTCGCGCATCATCCATGGCAGCCGGGTGGCGCTGCTGGTGGGGCTGCTCTCGGTGGCGATAGCGCTGGGCCTGGGCCTCGCCCACGGATGCCTCGCGGGCTTCGCCGGCGGGTGGCTCGACGTGCTGATCATGCGCGGCGTGGAAGTGCTCCTGGCTTTTCCGTACCTGCTGCTGGCGATCGCGGTGGTCTCCGCGCTCGGCCCCGGCGTGCTCAACACCACCATCGCGGTCGGCATCTGGGGCACGCCCACCGTGATCCGCCTCGTGCGCGGCGCCGTCCTGACGGCGAGAGAGAGCGAGTACGTCAGCGCCGCGCGGGCGCTCGGCGCCACCGCGGGCCGGGTGCTGACGTGTCACGTGCTGAGGAACATCCTGCCCACCGTCATCGTCTACTCGACGCTCTTCATGGCCAACGCCATCCTCGTCGAGGCGGCCCTGTCTTTTCTCGGGCTCGGTGTCCCGCCTCCCACTCCGTCCTGGGGGCTGATGGTCTCGAGCGGCCGGGATTTCCTTCTCGTCGCGCCGCACATCGCGACCATCCCGGGGCTCGCCATCATGGTCGCCGTACTGGGCTTCAATCTCCTCGGCGACGGCCTGCGCGATGCGCTGGACCCGCGATTGCGCGGCCAGGTCTAGCCGAGGGCCATGTCGATTCCGCCGCGCCCGGGAGGTTGATCAGCGCGGCGGTGTGCGTCCACGATGGGCATGGCCCTATTCCTCAGCCGCCGAGGCGACTTCGCAGGACCCCGAGCGCGACGCGCAGGCCGACGGGCAACCCGGCTTCGTTCATCTCGAACTCGGGCGCGTGGTGCGGCACCTTCCGGCTGTGCGTCGGCGCGATCCCCACACGAAAGTAGCAGCCGGGGCGCTCGCGGAGGAAGAGGCTCATGTCGTCGCTCGCCATCACGGCGTTGCCGCTGAAGACGGCGTCCTCGCCCAACTCATCGGCGGCGCAGCGGTGCACGAGCTCCGTTTCGCGCTCGGGATTCACGACGGGCGGGCAGCCCATCGTCAGGTCCATCCGCGCCTCCGCCCGATAGGC
>JBKPBU010000332.1:0-4761 GCA_046727015.1 Candidatus Methylomirabilota bacterium
TCGGGCTTCGACCTCCACCTGCTCGGCGAAGGCACGCACTACCGCGTCTACGACAAGCTGGGCGCGCACGCCGCGACCCTGGACGGCGTCGACGGCGTCATCTTCGCCGTGTGGGCGCCCAATGCGAAGCGCGTCAGCGTCGTCGGCGACTGGAACGGATGGGACGGCCGCATTCACCCGATGCGCCTGCACCCGGGCAACGGCGTCTGGGAGCTCTTCCTGCCCGGCGTGGCCGAGGGCGCGCGCTACAAGTTCGAGATCCTGTCCGGCTCCGGCGCGCCGCTCGCCCTCAAGAGCGATCCCTACGCCTTCGGCTTCGAGCCTGACGAGCCCCGCACCGCTTCCGTGGTCGAGCGCCTCGACGGTTACGCGTGGGGAGACGGCGCGTGGCTCGCGGAGCGCGGCAGGCGGCAGGCGCTCGACGCGCCCATGAGCGTCTACGAGGTACACCTCGGCTCGTGGCGCCACGTGCCCGAGGAGGGCCACCGCTCTTTGGACTACCGGCACGCGGCGGAGCAGCTGGCGGACTACGTAACGGAGCTGGGCTTCACCCACGTGGAGCTCCTGCCGGTGATGGAGCACCCGTTCTACGCTTCGTGGGGCTACCAGACGCTGGGCTACTACGCCCCCACGCGGCGCTTCGGTCGCCCGCACGACTTCATGGCCTTCGTGGACCATCTGCACGCCCGCGGCATCGGCGTGCTCCTCGACTGGGTCCCGGCCCACTTCCCCCGGGACCCGCACGGGCTCGCCTACTTCGACGGGACGCATCTGTACGAGCACGCGGACCCGCGGGAGCGCGAGCACCCGGACTGGGGCACGCGCGTCTTCAACTACGGACGGCGCGAGGTCGCCAATTTTCTCATCGGCAACGCGCTCTTCTGGCTCGAGCGCTACCACGCCGACGGCCTGCGCGTCGACGCGGTCGCCTCGATGATCTACCGCGACTACTCGCGCAAGGCCGGCGAGTGGGTGCCGAACGTGTTCGGCGGGCGCGAAAACCTGGAGGCCATCGCGTTCCTCAAGCGTCTGAACGAAGTCGTCTACGGCACGCATCCCGGCGCCGTCACCGTCGCCGAGGAGTCCACCGCCTGGCCCATGGTCTCGCGCCCCGTGCACCTCGGGGGTCTGGGCTTCGGGCTCAAGTGGAACATGGGGTGGATGCACGACGTGCTCGAGTATCTGCGCCACGAGCCCGTGCACCGGAAGTACCATCACAACCAGCTCACGTTCGGCATGCTGTACGCCTGGAGCGAGAACTTCGTCCTGCCGCTGTCCCACGACGAGGTCGTCCACGGCAAGGGTTCGCTGCTGGCCAAGATGCCCGGCGACGATTGGCAGCGCTTCGCCAACCTGCGTCTCCTCTACGCGTTCATGTGGGCCTACCCCGGCAAGAAACTTCTCTTCATGGGCGGCGAGTTCGGCCAGTCCGCCGAGTGGAACCACGACCAGAGCCTCGACTGGCATCTCCTCGGCATGGGGCCCTACCATCGTGGCCTCCAGCGTCTCGTCGCCGATCTGAACCGGCTCTATCGGGCGGACCCGTCGCTCCACCAGCAGGACTGCGAGCCGGCGGGCTTCGCCTGGATGGACTGCTCCGACGCCCAGCAGAGCATCGTCGCCTTCGCGCGATTCGCCCGCGACCAGGGACGCCTCACGCTCTGCGTCTGCAACTTCACCCCCGTGCCGCGCCATGGATACCGCGTCGGCGTCCCCCTCCCCGGTCTGTACCGGGAAGCTCTGAACAGCGACAGCGGCTTCTACGGCGGATCGGACGTGGGCAATGGCGGCGGCGTCCACAGCGACCCCCTGCCCTGGCACGGACAGCCCCACTCGGTGCTGCTGAGCCTCCCGCCGCTCGGCGCCGTGTGGCTCACGCGGACGGACGGCTGAGGCGATGGCCATCGCCCCCTTCCGCACTCGCCCCGGGCGACCCTACCCGCCGGGCGCCACCTGGGACGGCGCCGGCGTCAACTTCGCCCTTTTCAGCGAACACGCGACCGCGGTCGATCTCTGCCTCTTCGACCCGGCTGTCTCTGAGCGCGAGATCCGCCGCATCGCCGTCACCGAGCACACCGACCAGATCTGGCACGTCTATCTGCCCGAGGCGCGCCCAGGCCTGCTCTACGGCTACCGGGTCCACGGCCCCTACGCCCCCGGGGACGGTCACCGCTTCAATCCGGACAAGGTGCTGCTCGATCCGTACGCGAAGGCGATCGCGGGCAGCGTCACATGGGACGGGGCGCTCTTCGGCTACCGGCCCGGGGAGACCGAGGAGGGCGCTACGCCCGACCGGCGCGACAGCGCGCCCTTCGTCCCGAAGTGCGTCGTCGTCGAGACCGCCTTCTCCTGGGGCGACGACAGGCTGCTCCGCACGCCGTGGCACAAGACGGTCATCTACGAGGTCCACGTCAAGGGCTTCACCGCCCGCCACCCCCAGGTGCCGCCGGAGCTCCGCGGCACCTACGCGGGACTCGCCTCACCGCCTGCGCTCGAGCACCTCCGGCGGCTGGGGGTCACGGCGGTCGAGCTCCTGCCCGTCCACCACTCGGTGGCGGAGCAGCGCCTCGTCGATCGCGGGCTCACCAACTATTGGGGCTACAACTCGATCGGATACCTGGCGCCGGACTCGCGCTTCGCCTCGACGGGCGCGCGCGGCGAGCAGGTCGCCGAGTTCAAGAGCATGGTCAAGCGCCTGCACCAGGCGGGCATCGAGGTCATCCTCGACGTGGTCTACAACCACACCGCCGAAGGCGACCACCGCGGGCCCACCCTCTGCTTCCGCGGCATCGACAACGCCGCCTACTATCGCCTCGAGGCGGACGACCGCCGCACGTACCGCGACTACACCGGCTGCGGCAACACGCTGAACCTGACGCACCCGCGCTCCCTCCAGCTCCTCATGGACAGCCTCCGCTACTGGGTGCAGGACATGCACGTGGACGGCTTCCGCTTCGACCTCGCCTCGGCCCTGGCCCGCGAGCTCCACGACGTGGACCGCCTGTCGGCCTTTTTCGACGTCATCCACCAGGACCCGGTCATCTCGCAGGTCAAGCTCATCGCGGAGCCGTGGGACCTCGGCGAGGGCGGCTACCAGGTCGGCAACTTCCCGCCGGGCTGGGCGGAGTGGAACGGAAAGTACCGGGACACGATCCGACGCTACTGGAAGGGCGACTGGGGCCAGGTCGGCGAGCTCGCCTTTCGGCTCACCGGCTCGAGCGACCTCTACGAGCAGGGCGGGCGGCGCCCGTCGGCCAGCATCAACTTCGTGACCGCGCACGACGGCTTCACGCTGGCCGACCTCGTCGCGTACACGGAGAAGCGGAACGCGGCCAACGGGGAGGAAAACCGCGACGGCAGTGACGACAACTACTCCTGGAACTGCGGCGCCGAGGGGCCGACCGACGACGCGGCCGTGCGTGCGCTGCGCGAGCGGCAGCAGCGCAATGTCCTCGCCACGCTGTTCCTCTCCCAAGGCGTGCCCATGCTCTCGGGCGGCGACGAGATCGCCCGCACCCAACGCGGTAACAACAACGCCTACTGCCAGGACAACGAGGTCTCGTGGTTCGCATGGCCGCCGACGGGGACGGCCGCGCGCCTGCTCGACTTCACGCGGCGGCTGATTCGCCTCCGGCTCGATCACCCGGTGTTCCAGCGGCGCCGCTTCTTCCAGGGACGCCGGATCCACGGCTCGGCGGTGAAGGATCTCTCCTGGTTGAGGCCCGACGGTAGTGAAATGACCGACGAGGAGTGGGGCAACTGGCACAGCCGCTGCCTCGGCCTCCAGCTGGCGGGCGACGCGATCGAGGAGATGGACGACGAGGGGCTGCCCGTCCGCGACGAGACCTTTCTCCTCCTGCTGAACGCGCACGACGAGGCCGTGCCCTTCGCGCTGCCGAAGCCCGAGCCGCACATGGAATGGGAGCT
The DNA here is from genome assembly GCA_046727015.1 of Candidatus Methylomirabilota bacterium. Lineage (GTDB taxonomy): Bacteria > Methylomirabilota > Methylomirabilia > Rokubacteriales > CSP1-6 > AR37. The sequence continues at coordinate 3,928 of JBKPBU010000332.1, forward strand.
CTGCCTCGACACGCGCGACTGGGAGCCGGTTCCCGACGGGCGGCTCTTCAAGGGCGGTGAGCCCTACCCGCTCGAGGGACACACCCTCGCCGTGCTCCGCCAGCGCGCGAAGGAATCCCCCTGATGGCCGACATGCCCGAGTTCGAATCCGAGATGCACCGCACCGCCGTGGCGCAGCTCGACGACGTCGCCGGGCGCCTTCACCTCGATCACGACACGCACCTTCGCCTCCGTTATCCGCGGCGCGCGCTCGTGGTGTCCATCCCCGTGCGGATGGACAACGGCCACACGGAAGTTTTCATGGGCTACCGGGTCCACCACAACACGGCGCTCGGACCGACCAAGGGCGGGCTGCGCTACGACGCCGAGGTGAGCATGGGCGAGGTGACGGCGCTCGCCATGCTCATGACGTGGAAGTGCTCGCTGATGGGCCTACCCTACGGCGGGGCGAAGGGCGGGGTCCGCTGCACGCCGCGCAGCATGTCCAAGCGAGAGCTCGAATCGCTCACGCGCCGCTACACGGCGGAGATCATGCTGTTCATCGGCCCGGACCTCGACATCCCGGCGCCGGACCTCGGCACCGACGAGCAGATCATGGCCTGGATGATGGACACGTACTCCATGACCCAGGGCAAGAGCGTGCCGGGCGTGGTCACGGGCAAGCCGATCCTGGTCGGCGGCTCTGCCGGCAGGCGCGAGGCGACGGGCCGGGGCATCGTCTACGTCCTCTACCAGGCGCTCCACAACCTGGGCGAAGAGCTCAAGGGCAAGAAGGTCGTGGTCCAGGGCTTCGGCAACGTCGGCGGCGTCGCAGCCCGCATGCTCTGGCGCGAC
>JBKPBU010000333.1:0-1555 GCA_046727015.1 Candidatus Methylomirabilota bacterium
GACGCGCCCGAGATCTGCTTGATGCGCCGGGTCTCGATGCCCGGCGACTTCATCGAGAGGAAGAAGAAGGTCAGCCCCTTGTGCTTGGCCGCCTTGGGATCGCTGCGCGCCACGAGGATGGCCCAGTCCGACCAGTGCGCGCCCGAGGTCCAGATCTTCTGCCCGTTGATGACCCACTCGTCGCCCTGGAGCTGGGCGCGCGTGCGGAGGCCCGCCAGGTCGGAGCCGGCGCCGGGCTCGGAAAAGAGCTGGCACCAGACTTCATCGCCCCGCAGCGCGGCGGGCGCGTAGCGCTTCTTCTGCTCCTCGGTCGCGAAGGCGAAGAGCGTCGGCATGCACATGCCGAGGCCGATCTCGAAGTAGCCGCGCGGCACGAGGTAGCGCGCCTCCTCCTGGGCATAGATCACCTGGTAGACGGGGGGCAGGGCGCGGCCGCCCCACTCCTCGGGCCAGTGGAGCGCGGCGAAGCCGGCCTCGGCCTTCTTCGACTGGAACGCCTTGGCGCGCTCGAGGCCGTCGAATCCCTCGCGCCCCGGGTAGCGGCTCTGCCAGGTCTCGAACGCGCCGCGCTTCTCCTCCGCGTGGCCGGCCAGCCACTCGCGCGCCTCGCTGCGGAATGCCGCTTCTTCCCTCGTATCGTCGAAATCCACGGTTGTTCTCCTAGGCGGCGCCGGCTTCGAGCCGCGCGATGAGCAGGTCTTTCCAGCGCCGCGCGCTGCCCAGCATGAGGCCGGTGAGCTTCGCGCGCCGGTAGTGCAGGTGACAGTCGAATTCCCAGGTGAAGCCCATGCCGCCGTGGATCTGGATGTTCTCCTTGGCGGCCTGGTAGTAGGCTTCGGTGGCGGCCACGCGCGCGGTGGCGGCGGCCACGGGCAGCTCGGGCGCGTCCTTGGAGAGCGCCCAGGCGCCATAGTAGGCGTTCGAGCGCGCCAGCTCGACGCCGACGTACATGTCGGCCAGCTTGTGCTTGATGGCCTGGAACGACCCGATCTGCCGGCCGAAGGCGAAGCGGCCGAGCGCGTATTCCCGCGCCATCTCGAGCGAAGCCTGCGCGCCGCCCAGCTGCTCGAAGGCCACGAGCACGGCCGCGCGGTCGAGAAGCCGCTCGACGAGCGGCCAGCCCTGGCCCGGAGCGCCCAGCGGCTCGGCTGCAGCGCGGTCGAACACGATCCGTGCGTGGGAGCGTGTCGGATCCACTGTCGCGACCGACGCGCGCGTGACGCCCGGATCCGTGAGATCCACAAGGTAGAGGCTGCCGGCTGGCAGGTAGAGGCCGTCGGCGGCCACGACCACGGCAAAGTCCGCGACGTCGCCGTCGGCCACGGGCACCTTCGTGCCGCTCACGCGCCCGCCGTCGGCCCGCGTCGCGATATTGCCGGGCGTCGTCACCCGCGGACCCTCGGCCAGGGCGACGCAGCCGATGGCTTCACCCTGGGTGATGCGCGGCAGCCAGCGCTTCTTCTGGGCCTCGCTGCCCGCGAGCAGTAGCGCCTCGGCCGCCAGGTAGATCGTCGAGGAAAACGGCGTCGGCGCCAGGCTCCGGCCCAGCTCCTCG
>JBKPBU010000334.1:0-2888 GCA_046727015.1 Candidatus Methylomirabilota bacterium
AGCATGCGGATCCGCTTCTCGAGAAGCTTGAGCCCCATCCGCCAGCGGAGCCCCTTGTACTGCTGCTCCTGGGCGGCGACGTAGGCCTCGCGGCTTTGCAGGTGGCCGAGCCACGACCGGATGCGCGCCGCCTGCTCGGCAAAGCGCGGATCGGGCCGCGCGGCGTGCGCCGCCTCGACGATCTCGAGCGCGCCGTAGATGTTCTCGCGGTAGAGCTCGAAGCGCACGCGCTGGATGACGCCGTCCACGTCGGCGGGATCTGGCACGACCACGGCGGACTCACTCATCCTCTTGTCATCCCCCCGGGGTGGTCACTCCCCCCGGCACGCATCGTACCATCGCTAGACGTTGCGACTTGCGGCGGACTCGAGGCCAAAGGCCTCCGCGAGGAGCTGGTAGGAGCGCAAACGCGCTTTGAAGTCGTGGGCGATGGTCACGATCACGAGCTCGGAGGCTCCGTACGACCCTGCGAGCGCGATGAGCCGCTCGCGCACCTGCTCGGGCGCGCCCGCGACGGTGCGCCGCCGCGCGTGGTGGATGATGGACAGCTCCTGCTCCGTGTACTGGTGCGCTTCGGCCTCCTCGACCGACGGAAATGCGCCGGGGCGTCCCGTGTAGAGGCGCGCGATCCACAGGGCCCGGCTCTTCACGAGCCGTAGCGCCTCCGCCTCGGTGTCGGCCGCCAGCGCGAAGACGGCGACGGCCGCCCGCGGCGCGTCGAGCACGCCGGGACGGAAGCTCGCGGCGTACCCGCGCGTCACCTCGGCGCCGCCCGCGTCGTTGATGAAGTGGGCGAACGCGAACGCCGTGCCGAAGTGGGCGGCGAGCGCCGCGCCCTCGTCGCTCGAGCCGAGCAGCCAGATCTCGGGCATCGTCGGGCCGTCCGGCATGGCGCGGACGCCGTGGAAGGGATGGCCATGCGGCAGGTCGTTTCTGAGAAAGCCGACGAGGTCGCTGATCTGGGCCGGGAAGTGCTCGATGCCGAGCGCGCCAGGCCCATGGACGAGCGCCCGCGCGGTTCGCGGGTCGGTGCCGGGGGCGCGCCCGATCCCGAGGTCGATGCGCCCGGGGTACAGCGTCTCCAGCATCCGGAAGTTCTCCGCCACCTTCAGGGCGCTGTAGTGGCTGAGCATGACACCGCCCGAGCCGACGCGGATGCGTGAGGTGCGGGCGGCCACGTGCGCGAGGAGAACCTCGGGCGTCGAGCCCGCGAGTCCGCGGCTCGCGTGGTGCTCGGCGAGCCAGTAACGATGGTAGCCCCAGCGCTCGCAGGCCTGCGCCAGCTCTAGCGTCTCCGCGACAGCCTCGGCCGAGGTGCCGCCCGAGCGGATGGGCGACTGGTCGAGAACGCCGACGCGAAGCACCGAGGGCCTGTCCCTCAGGCCGTGGGCAGACGCCGCGACAGGACTTTGGCGAGGCTCTCGGGCGCGAAGCCCAGCTGCAGGAGCGCCGTGCCCGCATCGGAGTACTCGCGGTAGGCGCGGATTTTTCCGTCCTCGAGATCAAAGATGCTCATGCCGGCCATTCGGACGCGCCGCCCCTCGCTCCGCGGCACGGCCGCCGTCGCCGTGTAGCCGAACGTCCACTCGGCGGCGGCCCGGCGGGCGTCCATCACGATGGCATCCATCTGCCATCGGTAGTCGCGCCCCTCGCGGAACATGCGCTCGAACATGCCCCGCAGCGCCGGCTGGCCGGTGTGCGGGCCGTAGAAGAGGTCACGGTACGTCGCGTCCTCGGTGAAGCAGGCGAGCAACCCGTCCACGTCCCGCCGGTTGAACGCCTCCGCGAACCGCTCGACCAGATTCATCGCAGCCCTCGGCTCAGGCCCCCTCCACCTTGATCCGCATCGCGTAGAAAGAGCGCCAGACGAAGATCACCGAAATGACGAAGAACAGCGCGGCCAGGCTGCGGCTCAGCAGGGCGCCGCGCTCGGCGGTGAGCGACACGGCGAGCTCGACCGCCAGCAGGCCGAAGAGGGTCGTGAACTTGATGATCGGGTTCATGGCGACGGACGACGTGTCCTTGAACGGATCGCCCACCGTGTCGCCGACCACGGCCGCCGCGTGGAGCGGGGTCCCCTTCTCCTTGAGGTCGACCTCGACGACCTTCTTCGCGTTGTCCCAGGCGCCGCCGGCGTTGGCCATGAACACCGCCTGGTAGAGACCGAAGAGCGCGATGGAGATCAGATAGCCGATGAAGAAGTACGGCTCGAGGAAGGCGAAGGCGAGGGTCGCGAAGAAGACGCACAGGAAGATGTTGAACATGCCCTTCTGCGCGTAGAGCGTACAGATCTCGACGACCTTCTTGCTGTCGGTGACCGAGGCCTTGGTGACGCCCTCCAGCTTGATGTTGGCCTTGATGAACTCCACCGCCCGGTAGGCACCCGTCGTCACCGCCTGGATGGATGCGCCGGTGAACCAGTAGATCATCGCCCCGCCCGTGATGAGCCCGAGGAGGAAGGGCGGGTGGAGGAGCGACAGCTTGTCGAGGTTCTGCGTCAGGCCGTGGGTGAGCACCACGATGATCGAGAAGATCATGGTGGTGGCGCCGACGACCGCCGTGCCGATGAGCACGGGCTTGGCCGTCGCCTTGAACGTGTTGCCGGCGCCGTCGTTCTCCTCGAGCATGTGCTTGGCCGACTCGAAGTTGACGTCGAAGCCGTGATCCTTGCGAAGCGCGGCCTTGATGCCGGGAACCTGCTCGATGAGGGAGAGCTCGAACACGGACTGCGCGTTGTCCGTGACGGGACCGTAGGAGTCCACGGCGATCGTCACCGGACCCATGCCGAGGAAACCGAAGGCGACCAGGCCGAAGGCGAACACCGCGGGGGCGACCATGAGGGCGGCCATGCCCTCCCGGCTCACCAGGTACGCCGTGCCCATGAGCCC
>JBKPBU010000335.1:0-1863 GCA_046727015.1 Candidatus Methylomirabilota bacterium
CTGTCCCTTGGTCTTGTGGATGGCGGGGGCGATGATGTGCGAGGGCTTCTCGTGGGCGAGCTGGATGATGTACTCACCCAGGTCGGTCTCGACGGGCTTGACGCCCGCCGCCTCGAGGGCGTCGTTGAGCTCGATCTCCTCCGTGGCCATGGACTTGCTCTTGACGGCCATCCGGACGCCCTTGTCGCGGCAGAGACGCAGGACGATGTCGCGCGCTTCGTCCCCCGTCGCCGCCCAGTGGACGTGACCGCCCAGTCGCTCGATGTTGTCGGCCAGCTGCCCCAGGTGGCGGTCGAGCTGCTGGAGCGTCCCCTCCTTGATGGCGCGCGCCCTGTCGCGGAGCGCCTCGCCCTCGGGGAAGCCCGCGAAGGATTCCTTGCGGAGCCCGATGAACTTGGTCGTCGCGATGCCGAGCGCCTCCTGCAGGTGCGCGTCCTCGAGCGCGGCATGCGCCCGAAGGGCAAAGGGAGTCCGGAGGCTCGCGTCGCTCACCGCGTCCCCTCGCCCGCCAGCACCTGGGCCAGGTGCATGGCCCGCAGGCGCGAGCCGCGCCGGGAGAGCCCGCCGCCCATCTGCATCAGGCAGCCCGCGTCGCAGGCGACGAGGCAGTCGACGCCGGTGCTCTCCGCGTTGGCGAGCTTCTTGTCGAGGATCGCGGTGGACACCTCAGGCAGCCTCACCGAGAAGGACCCGCCGAAACCGCAGCACTCGTCCGAGCCGGGCAGCTCCACGAGCTCGCACCCCTTGACGCCCCTGAGCAAGACGCGGGGGGCGCGGGACTCGCCCAGGCCCCGCAGCAGGTGGCAGGAGTCGTGGTAGGTGACCTTGCCCCTGAAGGAGGACTCGACACTCGTCACGCCGAGTACGTCCACGAGGAACTGCGACAGCTCGTACGTTTTCTTCGCGAGGGCTTCCGCGGCGGCCTTGAGCGCAGGATCGTCCTTGAGGAGACCCGGGTATTCGGTCTTGACCATCCACGCACAGGAGCCCGAAGGCACGACCACGTACTCGGCCTCGGCGAAGAGTCCCACGGTGCGGGCGGCGACGATGGCCGCGTCGTGGTGGTAGCCGGAGTTGAAGAGCGGCATCCCGCAGCAGGTCTGCCCCTGCGGAAAATCCACGGTCGCACCCAGGCGCCGCAGCAATGTGACCATGGCCACACCCACCTCGGGAAAGAACATGTCGCCGAGGCAGGTGATCATGATCGAGGCTTTCACGGCTTGGCCGCCCCCTGCGCGTGGGGAGGGGGCGGCGTCACCACCACGAGGACGAGCAGCGGATTCGTGCCATCGTTGACGAGGCCGTGCTCGACTCCGGCGGGAGCGACCAGCGCCTCGCCGGCCGCCACGCGCTCGTCCTTCCCGGCGAGTGAGAAGCGCCCCGCGCCCTCGAGGACGTAGTAGATCTTGTCCTGGTCTCCATGGGTGTGGGGTTTCTGCGATTGACCCGGCGCCACGCAGTAGAGATCGAGCTGCGCCCGCTCCGTCGTCGCGAGCGCGATCTTGGCCATCTTGGCGGCGTCGAGCTTGACGTGATCCTCGATCCTGATCTTCATGAGTCCCTCAGGGCGCGGGCCAAGAGATCGACCGGGTGGACGACCTCGAGCTCGACGCCCATGGCCCTCGCGTGTCCGGCGATCTGAATGAGACAGCCCGGATTACCCGCCGCCACGATGCGCGCGCCCGTCTCGCGGATGCGCTCGACCTTCATCCTGCCGAGCTCCCCGGCCATGGCCGGCTCGGTGAGATTGTAGATCCCGGCGCTGCCGCAGCACAGGTCGGAATCCTTGATGTCCACCACCGTCAGGCCGGGGATCCGCCGCAAGAGCTCCCGGGGCTGGGCGCGCACCTTCTGGCCGTGCAG
>JBKPBU010000336.1:0-15128 GCA_046727015.1 Candidatus Methylomirabilota bacterium
CCCGAGCGCGGTCGCCTGGAAGCCATCGTCCGGGCCACGCGCGGCGTCCAGGCCCTGGAGGCGGAGCGCGCCCTGCTCGAGCGTCTGCCCGAGTGCCTGGAGGCCTACCGGACGCTCCTCGCCGACGATCGCCGGCAGGTGCGCCGCGTCCTCGACACCATCATCGAGGGCATGACCGAGGATCTCGCGCGCTTTCCCGGCGAGGACGAGGGCGGGCTCGCCGCGCTCGACACGCGCGCGGAGCTCGACCGCTACACGTATCTCGTCGCGGGCTGCGTCGGCGAGTTCTGGACCGAGGTGCACGTGGCCCACCGGCCACGCCTCAGGCACTGGAACCTCGAGAAGATGACGGCGCTCGGGATCCGCTTCGGGAAGGCGCTTCAGCTGACAAACGTCCTCCGCGACATCCCGCGCGACCTGCGCCAGGGGCGCTGCTACCTGCCCCGCCAGGACCTGGCGCTCCTCGGCCTCGAGCCCAAGGACCTCCTCGACCCCCAGGCGGGCCCGACCCTCCGCCCGCTCCTGGTCGACCTGCTCAATGTCGCGCTCGATCACTACGAGGCGGGCTGGCAGTACACCTTCGCCATCCCGAAGCGGGAGACACGCATGCGGCTGGCCTGCGCGTGGCCGCTGTTGATCGGGCTCCGCACCCTCGACCTGCTCGCGCAGGCGCCCAATTGGCTCGACCCGAGCGTCGTCCTCAAGGTCCCCCGCATCCGCGTGTACGGGATGATGGCGCAGTCGGTGGCGACGGTCTGGTCCACGCGCGCGCTCGCCAGGAAAGCGCGCCAGCTCCGCGAACGCATCCGGCTGTGATTCCGATCGTCCAGGTGGACGCCTTCACCGAGCGTGCCTTCGGCGGCAACCCCGCCGCCGTGGTCCTCGACGCCCAGGGGCTCTCCGACGCGCAGATGCAGGCGATCGCCACGGAAATGCGCGTCGCGGGTACGGCATACCTGATGCCGGCCACGAGCGGGGACGCACAGTGGCGCCTCAGGTGGTTCACGCCGACGCGCGAGATCGCCTACTCGGGCCATACCACGCTGGCCGCGGTCCACGTCCTCATCGAGGCGGGGCGGCTCCGCAACGACCACGTCGTTTTCGAGACGCAGGCGGGGCACCTGGGAGCAAGCGTGGTGGCGGACCGCGCGCACCGGCTTATCTGGCTCGAGCCCAAGGTGCCCGCGCTCCACGCGTTCAGCGGCCAGCTGGGCCACGTGCGGGAAGCGCTCGGGCTTCCCGCCGCCGCGGGCTGGGCCCACCCGGTGACGACCCCCGACCACGACCTCCTCATCCCCGTCGCGGGGCTCGACGTCCTGCGAGCGCTCACGCCGAACTTGGCCGCGCTCGCCGACGTCGCCACTCACGCCGGCGTCCGGGGCGTGTGCCTCGTCTCGCGCGAGACGGTCGAGAAGGGCTCCGAGACCCACTGCCGCTTCTTCGCTCCGCACTTCGGCGTCCCCGAGGACATCGTGACCGGCTCCGTCCACTCCTCGATAGGAGTCTGGCTCCTCGACGCTGGCCTCCTCCACGCCGACGGATCACTCGCCGCCTTCACCGCGGAGCAGGGTGATGGCCTGGGCCGTCCCGGCAGGCTGCGCGTCGAGCTCCAGGTGCGCGCGGGCGCCGTCACCCGCGTCCGCGTCGGCGGCTCGGCCGTGACCGTGCTCAGTGGGAGCATCGCCCGACCGCAGGCATGAGGTTCCTCGGCGTCGACCTCGCCTGGAAAGACGGCAATCCCTCGGGCGTGGCTCTCCTGGGCGGCCAGCGATTCCCCCTCCGCCTGCGGGAGCTGCCCCACACGCTCCCCCGCCACGCGGCCGTACTAGGCTGGATTGCCCGCCACGTCGCGCATCACCGCGCCTCGGTGGGCATCGACGCGCCGCTGCTCGGGCTGGGCCCAGGGCGGCGCGGCGGCGACAACGAGGTCTCGAGCGCGTTTGGACGCTTCCACGCGTCCACCCACAGTCCCCCGAGCTACCCAGGCCTCGCCGCCTTCACCCGCGCCCTGCTCGCCGACTACGCGCTCGATTCCTTCGGGCCCGGCTGGCCCCCGACGAGCCGGTGCCCGGTCATCCGCGAGGTCTATCCGAACGCGCTCCAGGTCCTCCTCTTCGGTCTCGACCGCCGACCGGGACTCACCATCATCAAGTACAAGCAGCGCCGCTTCGCTCAGAAGCGCGCATGGGTCGAGCGTGGCCTCGGTCCCTTCGTCGAGCGGTGTGTCGAGACGATCGGGGGGCGCTACGTGGTGACGCGGGATCCCGCGTGGCGATCGCTGGTCGCCATGCGGCCACGGACCTCCATGTCGGGCGCCGAGATCAAGGGCATCGAAGACCGGTGGGACGCCGTCCTCTGCGCGCTGGGAGCGGCGCTGGAGTTTTTCGAGGCGGGCTCCATGCGCTTTTACCCCGACGCCGCCGACGCGTGGCGGCGCGGGTACATCCTGGCGCCGGTCCTACCCACCGCTCGGTAGCGGGGCCGAGCGCGCCTGCTCCGTGTGCTGCTGCGCTTCGGCGTAACGGCCAAGGCGCTGAAGGGCCACCGCCATGTTCAGGTGCGCCTCCGCGTAACGGGGGTTGATCCTGAGCGCCTCTTCGTAGTGCTGCACCGCCTCGGTCCACCTGCCCTGACGGGCGAGCACGATGCCCCAGTTGTTCTGGGCATAGGCGAGGCGAGGGTTGATCCGCAGCGCCTCGCCGAAGTGCCCGATGGCCTCATCGTACCGGCCCCGCTCATCGAGGACGACGCCGAGACTGCCGTGTGCGATGGCGGAGGGAGAGACGGCGAGCGCGCGGGTCCAGAGCGATTCCGCGTCACGCCACACGCCGATCTGCAGAACGGTGAGGAATGACAGCAGGCAGAGCGCGAGGGCGGGGACCGGGATCAGCCACGCCCGACGGGCGAGCAGCACGACGCCTTGGCCCGCCAGCAGGGAAAAGGGCAGGCACGGGAGATAGGTGTACCGGTCCGCCGCGATCTGGGGCCCGTTGTGAAAGATGCCGAGGACGGGAAGCAGCATGACGACGTAGGCGGCCCACGCCGCGAAGACCCAGGGCCAGCGAGCGCGCAGGGCGAGCGCCGCCGCCGTGATCGACACGACCAGGGCCACGCACAGAAGGTATACGGGCGCCGCCGGATCCAGGTCCGGTTGCAGGCCGTAGAGCGGCGAGAGCCCGATCGGCACGCTGACCTTCCAGAGATAGAAAACGAGCGCGTAGGCAGAAATCGCGAGCCGCTGCGCCACGCCGAGGTCGGCCAGCGTGCTGACGCTGCCTCCCGCGCGCACCGCGACCATGGCCACGCTGCTCGCGAGAAGGCTCAAGAGCAGAAACGGGATCTTCTCCACGAGCCGCTCGCGCCGCGCGCCGTGCCATCGCCCGAGCGGATACACGTCGAGGATGAGCAGGATCACGGGCAGGCTCACCGCCATGGACTTCGATCCGAGCGCCAGAGCGAAGGCGCCGACCGCGAGCCAGTACCAGCGGCTTCTCCAGACCGGATCCACCCTCGTCGCGCGCAGGTAGGCCAAGACGGCCAGGAGAAAGAACAACCCACAGAGCACGTCACGGCGCTCGGTCACCCACGCGACAGACTCGACGCGAAGCGGATGAAGCGCGAAGAAGAGGGCCGCCGCGGCGGCGCCCAGCAATCGCGCCACCCCCCGCGCGCCCGTCTTTGCGAGCAGGCGCGTCGCCACTAGGCTCACGAGCCCGGCATTCGCGGCGTGGAGAAAGACATTCGTCAGGTGATAGCCCTTGGGCTCCATGCCCCACACCAGGTAGTCGGCGTCGAACGACAGCCACGTCACCGGAATCCAGTGGCCCTTGTGAAAGCTCGTCAGCATCCAGCCGAGCTGTGGCCAGCCGAGACCTCTCCAGGCCCGGTTGGTGACGAGAGTGGACTGGTCGTCCCAGGGCAGGAAGCCGCCGCGGAGCGCGGGAAGGAAGACGATCCACACCAGGCACGCGACCGCGACGGCAACGAGCCATTCGGCGGTGCCCGAATCGGCCTCACGCGCCGGCGGACGCGGCGGCGGCATCCGGCGGGCCTTGGCCATGAAAGAGGGGCCGGCTCAGTCCCTGACCGGCAGCTTGAGCAGGGCGTCGGCGTCGATGCGGGCGCGGCGGAGGTGGGCGGCCCAGTGCAGGTGGGGGCCGGTGGCCCGGCCCGTGCTGCCGACGCTCCCGATGATCGAGCCGCGCTCGACCAGGGCACCCTCGGCCACGTCCACCCGATCGAGGTGCATGTAGAGCGTGTAGAGGCCCTCGCCGTGGTCGAGGGCCACCACCCTGCCCCCGAAGAAGAAGTCGACCACGAGGGCGACCCGGCCCCGGTTCGAGGCCACCACAGGCGTGCCGGCCGGTACCGCGAAGTCGAGTCCGGAATGGGGGGAGCGTGGCTTCCCGTTGATGATGCGCCGCGAGCCGAAGCCCTCGGCCTTTGCCTCGGAGGCCACCGGCCTGGTGAACCGGCCGCGCCAGAGGCGCTCGAAGCTGACCGTGTCGAAGAGCGTGCGGAGTCGCGCCGCCTCGGCCTCCGCCCGGCCCTCGTTCTCCGGGGAGAGATCGACCATGGACTTGGGCAGGCTCAAGCGCTGAACGGGAAACTTCCGCGCCTTGACCGTGATCGTGCCGGCGCTCTTGCGGGTAATTCCGCCCCTGTCGACAAATCCGATGCGCCACGGCGTCCGGCCTGGCCGTGCCTCGAGATCGATGCCGATGAGCGCCGCGTATCCGTCGGCGTAAGGAAAGAAGAAGAGCGGCCGGCCCGCCACGCTCCCGTCCATGTCGGGCGCGCCGGCCGCCCCGGTCACCACGATCAGCGCCACGTCACCCTGCCGCACCACCGACGGTGTCACCGTCACCTTGAGCGCCGCGGCAGCCGGGGCGGCCAGACCCAACACAACCGCCACGACGCCTATGAGAAGCGACCCGAGAAACGTCATGCCGCGATTGTACGCGCAGGAGGGACGAGCCCGAAGAATCCAAGACCACGCGGGCAATGCGCGAAGCGGGCGGGATGGGGGCGCCCCCCCGCCCGGTGAATCGGAGACCGATCTACGAGGACTCGGGGCGCTGCTGGCGAAGGAACTGCTCGATCTCCGCCACGAGATCCGCCGACGGCGGCAGCTCATCACCCTGCCCGCGGGCTGGCTCGACCGCTTCCTCGTCCCCGGTTGGCTTGCGCTCGAGCGTCTTCACGTACTCGGCGATCTTCGCGTTCTGCCCTACCACCTCGTCCAGGTTGTGCTCGAACTGCCGCGTGGCCTCCACGAGGTCAGAGAGGTCGGCCTCGGCACCCAGGAGCGAGAGGACCCGCCGTACGAGGGCGAGGGCCGCCTTCGGATTCTCGATGCCGGAGACGTAGTGGGGGACATTGGCCCAGAGGCTCGCGGTGGGCAGACCCTCCTCGCGGCAGAGCGTGTTGAGCACGCCGACGATGCCCGTCGGGCCTTCGTAACGCGTGGGGCGTATGCCGAGCTTCGCCGCCAGCTCGGGGTCGTAGGCACCGCCCGTCAGTCTCACCGGCCGGGTGTGCGGGACCTCGGCCAGCAGCGCGCCGAGCGTCAGAATCAAGGCGGCGCCCGAGCGCCTGGCCAGGTCGAGCACCGCGCCGCAGTAGGTGCGCCACTTCAGGTGCGGCTCGATGGCCACTCCGACGATGAGGTCGCGGTCGAGGTGGGGGAGGCGAGAGAGGGAGAAATCGGTGGATGGCCAGACAATCTCCCGCTCGTTACGAGAGTCCGCCTTGAAGCGCACGTAGGGCCTTGAGAGCCCGAAGTGATAGAACTCCTCCGGGTCGATGCTGGCGAGCGGCCGCGAGGGCCAGACCTGCCCCAGGAAGCGCGCGGCCGTGGTCGCGGCCTCCGCGGCGTCGTTCCACCCGGAGAACGCCAAGATCAGGATGGGCTGACGGAGCCCGCCCGGCTCCTCGAACATCACCAGTGGATCGGTCGACGGCATGGGCTATCCTTCCGCGAGGATGCCTGACGGGGCCCATCCTCGCAAGAGCAAAAGCGTCTCGGGTCGGCGCGGGGCCAAAAGAGAGGTTGACTCGGCGCTCGGCCGTTCCGTATCATGGTGGCCGCTGGATGGTTCGTAACCCCACGTCAACACAGGAGGTCACGGCTATGCGTTCGAAGATCGTCATGGCGGCGGCGCTCATCGGGTTCGCGTTCCTGTCAGGCGCTTGCGCCACGTCCGAGCAGTGGGGCGAGTGGCGGAGCCACACCACCCACTTCGCGTCAGGCGAGCATGGCATGTTCTCGATGGCGAACAACATGAGCGGCGCGAACCCCAAGGTCACACGCCTCGATATCGAGAACTCTCGCACGCAGAACTGGTGGGGCAAGAGCATCACGGTGGAGCCGGGACAGGTCATCCAGAACTAGACCCACCACACTCATGTCGCGTCGAAGCATAGCCACGGCCCTCGCCGTGGCTGCCATGGCGGGGGTCGCAGCACTCGCGCAGGCGGGCCCGGCCGATTACGTCATGCCGATCGAAAAGCACTCGACGGCCAAGGGCCGCGCCCTCGCCACCAAGTACCAGCCCCAGCTCCTCCAGTTCTCCGACTACGTGTACCACTGCCTGCCCTACCTCGAGATACGGAACGGCCTCGGCTTCAAGCGTGTGCCCAAGGAGCCGGCGGACGACCGCTACGCCGCCGTGTGGGTCAGGGCGGAGCAGGCCACGGACGCCGCCTTCGCGGCCCTGCCCATGGATCGCCAGGCCTCGGCGATGTTCTCTCGCTACGGCGTCCCGATGCTCAGGCGGCTCACGGCCATACCGGGGATCCAGTCGGACCCTGACGTCTACGGTTTCTCGGTGGCCGTCGAGTGGATCAAGCCCGGCAGCGACCCGAACAGACCCACGATGGAGATTCTCTCGATGTTCGCGGATCAGGCGAGCACGCGGGCTTTCCTCGCCAAGACGCTCTCGGCCGGGGATTACGTCCAGAGGATGAGGCTCACGTTCTTTGACGGCGACAAGGAGGTCGGACGCCTGCCCATCGAGGTCTGGGAGGACAACTTCGTGGGCACCTACAAGGTGCCCGGTTACGAGATGGAGAAGGGCAAAGTCTGCTCGTAGGCGCCGAACTCGCCGCAGTTTGACAGGCCCCGGAGCCTCCGCTAGCATGAGAGCCAGGGCCCCTCGATGAAACTCCCCGTGAAGCAAAAGACGCAGTTCTCTCTCATCTATTTGCTCATTGCCGTGCTGGTGCTGTCCCTCGTCCAGAGCTGGCTCCTCGCGCCGCGGACGGTCGAGATCCCGATGAGCAAGTTCCTCGCGCTCGTGCGCGAGGGCAAGGTCGAGCGCGTCTCCGTCACCGACCGCGAGATCCGGGGCACGCTCAAGCCGGGCGCCCTCCCCGCCCCGCAGCCCGGCCCCGGCGACAAGGTCCGCAGCCTGGTCGGAGCCGACCAGCCCGCGACCACCTTCACGACCACCCGCATCCCCGGCATCGAGGACAGCGCCCTCGTCAAGGAGCTCGAGCAGAACAAGGTCGAGTTCTCCGGGCGCGTCGAAAGCACGTTCTGGCGGGACTTCATCTTCGGGTGGATCGTGCCGTTGGCTCTGATGGTCGGCCTCTGGATGTTCGTCATGCGCCGGATGGGCGGGGGGCCGACCCAGGCGCTGTCCTTCGGCCGCTCCAAAGCCAAGATCTACGACCGGAAGGAGCTCAAGACGACGTTTGCCGACGTCGCGGGCGTGGAGGAGGCCAAGGCGGAGCTCATGGAGGTGGTGGACTTTCTCAAGAACCCCAAGAAGTACCAGCGGCTCGGCGGACGCATCCCCAAGGGCGTGCTGCTGGTCGGCCCCCCGGGCACGGGCAAGACGCTGCTGGCCCGGGCTGTCGCGGGCGAGGCCGACGTGCCGTTCTTTTTCCTCTCAGGCTCCGAGTTCGTGGAGATGTTCGTCGGTGTCGGAGCCTCGCGCGTGCGCGATCTCTTCGAGCAGGCCAAGGAGAAGGCGCCCTGCATCGTCTTCATCGACGAGCTCGACGCCATCGGCAAGACCCGGGCCGGCGCCACGGGTTTCGCGGGCGGTCACGACGAGCGCGAGCAGACTCTCAACCAGCTGCTGGCTGAGATGGACGGCTTCGACTCCTCCAAGGGCGTCATCATCATGGCGGCCACCAACCGCCCCGAGGTCCTCGACGCGGCCCTGCTGCGCGCGGGACGGTTCGACCGTCAGGTGGTCGTGGACAAGCCCGACGTCAAGGGGCGCGAGGCCATCCTGCTGGTACACGCGCGCAACGTCATCCTGGCCCCCTCCGTGGACCTTCGCGTGCTCGCCGCGCGCACGCCGGGCATGGCGGGCGCCGATCTCGCCAACATCATCAACGAGGCGGCGCTCCTGGCCGCCCGCAAGGGCAAGGATGCCGTGGACATGGCCGACCTCGACGAGGCCGTCGATCGCGTGATCGGCGGTCTCGAGCGCAAGAGTCGGGTGCTGTCCGAGAAAGAGCGCGACATCGTCGCCCACCACGAGATCGGCCACGCGCTCGTCGCCTCTTCCCTGCCCCAGGCCGATCCGGTCCACAAGGTGACGATCATCCCGCGTGGTGTGGGAGCTCTCGGCGCCACCTACCAGCTGCCGCTCGAGGACCGTTACCTCCTGACCCGCAGCGAGCTCGAGGACCGGATCGCGGTGCTTCTGGGCGGGCGGGTGGCGGAAGAGGTGGTCTACGGCGAGATCTCGACGGGCGCCCACAACGACCTCGAGCGCGCGACCGAGATGGCGCGGCTCATGGTCACCCAGTACGGCATGTCGGCCGAGCTCGGTCCAATGACCTTCGGGGGCGGTCAGCAGGCCCTGTTCCTCAGGGGCTCGGGCATTTCGCAGGAACGCGAATACAGCGATGAGACGGCGCGGGCCATCGACAGCGAGACCCGCGCCATCATCGACAAGATCTACGATCGCGTGCGGGGCCTCATCACGGACCGCAAACCCGTGCTGCTGGCGGCCGCCGCGGAACTCAAGGCGAAGGAGACACTCGAAGGCGACCGCCTGCGGCAGCTGCTGGCCGGCGACCTCGTGGAGGAGAAGCGATGATCCTGGTCAGACGCGGGACCCTGGTGGTGATGCTCGTGATCGCGGCGGCGCTGGGCGTCGGCGTGGGTTCATGGGGCGCGAGCGCGGTAGATCCGGCAAAACATCCGGACCCAGCGCCGACGCAGCAGCAGGTCGCCATGCGGGCACCGGTGGTGCCGGCGGCGCTCCCGGTCGCCTCGGGCAGCTTCGCCCAGGTGGCGGAGGCCGTCGGGCCGGCCGTGGTCAACATCAACACGTTCATGCGGGGCGGAGGCGGCCGGACCCCCGTCGAAGAGTTCTTTGGCGATGAGTTCTTCCGGCGCTTTTTCGGCGAGGGCCCGGAGCGCCCGCAGCAACAGCGAAGCCTCGGCTCGGGGGTCATTGTAGACCCCTCCGGCATCGCGCTCACCAACGCGCACGTGGTGGAGCGCGCCACCGACATCGAGGTGGTGACGGCGGAGGGCAAGAAGCACCGCGCCAAGGTCGTCGGCCTCGACAAGCGCACCGACCTCGCCGTGCTGAGGCTCCAGGGCGGAGGCCCCTACCCCTCGGCCGTGCTCGGCGACTCGGACAAGGTCAGGGTCGGCGACTGGGTGCTCGCGATCGGCTCTCCGTTCGGCCTGCAGCAAACGGTGACGGCGGGCATCATCAGCGCCAAGGGGCGCTCCATCGGCCAGGGGCCCTTCGACGATTTCCTCCAGACCGACGCCGCCATCAATCCGGGCAACTCGGGCGGCCCGCTGGTCAACATGTCGGGCGAGATCGTCGGCATCAACAGCGCCATCCTCTCCCGCTCCGGCGGCAATGTCGGCATCGGCTTCTCCATTCCCTCCAACATGGCCAAGCGCATCTACACCGAGCTGGTCGCCCGGGGCAAGATCACCCGCGGCTGGCTCGGGGTGTCGATCCAACCGCTGACGCCGGAGCTCGCCAAGAGCTTCGGGCTCAAGGAGCCCAAGGGCGTGCTCATCGCCGACGTCGTCAAGGACAGTCCGGCCGACAAGGCAGGCCTGGTGGCCGGTGACGTCCTGATGGAATTCGACGGCAAGAAGGTCGAGGTCCCGCAGGATCTCCAGAAGATCGTGGCCGTGACCGCGCCCGGCAAGGGCGTGCCCGTGAAGCTCTGGCGCGAGAAGGGTGAGAAAACGCTCGAGATCAAGATCGGCGAGACCCCGGAGGAAACCGCCCAGCTCGAGCCCAGCGGCAAGAGCAAGAGCCTCCTCGGGCTCGAGACGCGGCCGATCACGCCGGAGATCGCCCGCCAGCTCAACCTGCGCACGACAGAAGGCGTGCTCGTGGCGCGCGTCGAGGACGAGGGCCCGGCGGCCGAGGCAGGCCTCCAGAGGGGCGATGTCATTCGCGAGGTCAACCGCCAGCGGATCAAGAGCGTGCAGGACTACGAGCGCGCCACCCAGGGGCTCAAGGCGGGGGACCGTGTCACCGTGCTCCTGCAGCGGGGCCCACAGTCCCTGTACGTCGCTTTTACGGTCGCCAAGGGCTAGGGGCAGCACGCTGGCCCGCGGCCGGGTCGTGCGCCGTCTGCTACACTTGGGTTGATCGCATGCGACGGGGCCCGGGGCCCCTTCGTTGCGTAATGCCATGAAATACAGGGACTACTACAAGATTCTCGGTGTGCCCAAGAACGCCGACGACAAGGCGATCAAGACCGCCTACCGACGCCTGGCGCGGAAGCATCACCCGGACGTCGCCAAGGGCAAGGATTCGGCCGCTCGCTTCCAGGAAATCTCGGAGGCCTACGAGGTCCTGGGCGACTCCGAGAAGCGCAAGCGGTACGACACGCTCGGGCCCGACTGGGAGCACTATGCCGAGGCTGGTACCGGGGCGCGCGGGCCGTTCGAGGGCGCAGAAGCCCATTTCGGACGCGGCGGCGAGGGCTTCTCCGACTTTTTCCGGACGATCTTCGGAGACCTGGGCGGCCGACGCTCGGGCGGCGGCTTCCGCGACGTCGATCTGGGAGATCTCGGCGACCTCGGCGCGAGCTTCGGCCCCGACAAGGGCGGCGACGTCGAGGCGGGCATCGAGGTCTCGCTCGAGGACGCGTTCCGTGGCGTCAGCCGGACCATCTCCCTCGAGCTCGACGAGCCCTGCGCCGCCTGCGGCGGAGCCGGGCACGTCAACCGCAAGCCGTGCGCGCAGTGCCGCGGTGGCGGCTGGTCGAAGGGTCGACGCAATCTCGAGGTCAAGATTCCGCCCGGCGTGGCCACGGGCTCGCGCGTGCGCGTGGGCGGCGAAGGACAGGGCGGCGCGGGCGGCGGCGTGCGCGGCGACCTGTATCTCAAGGTCACGGTGAGGCCGGACCCGCGCTTCGAGCGCAAGGGCGACGACCTCTACTCGACCCTGCCGGTGCCCGCCCACGACGCGGCGCTCGGCACGGAGGTCTCCGTGCCGACCCTCAAGGGCCAGGTCTCGATGAAGATCCCGCCCGAGACGTCCAGCGGCCGGACCTTCCGCCTGCCGGGCTACGGCATGCCGCGCCTGAAGGGTGGCGGCGCGGGTGATCAGTTCGTGCAGGTGCAGCTGAGCATTCCGACCGGCTTGAGCCCGCAGGAGAAGGATCTCTACCAGGATCTGAAGAAACTTCGTAGCGAGGGGGCACCGTGAAGTTCGACAAGTTCACCGTGAAGGCACAGGAGGCCGTCCAGGCGGCGCAGTCCCTGGCGGACCAGGGCAATCACCAGGCCCTCGAGCCCGAGCACCTGCTGCTCGCGCTGCTGCAGCAGCAAGAGGGCGTGGTCGGACCGCTGCTGGCCAAGCTCGGCGCGCGGCCCGAGGCGATAGCCCAGGAAGTCAAGGCCGCGCTCGACAAGCTGCCGGCGGTCAAGGGCGGCGGGGGGCAGTACGCCTCGCAGGGGCTCGAGGCGGCGCTCAACCGCGCGTGGGACGAAGCCCAGCGCCTCAAGGACGAGTACTGCTCGACCGAGCACCTGCTCATCGGCATCGCCCAGGACAAGTCGGGCGCGGCGGGACGCATCCTCGCCAAGGCCGGCGTCACGCCCGAGGCGATTTACAAGGCGCTCGTGGAGGTGCGGGGCTCCCAGCGCGTCACCGACGCCAACCCCGAGGAGAAGTACCAGGCCCTCCAGCGATACGCCAGGGACCTGACCGAGCTGGCGCGGAAGGGCAAGCTCGACCCCGTCATCGGGCGGGACGAGGAGATCCGCCGCGTCATCCAGGTGCTCTCCCGGCGCACGAAGAACAACCCCGTGCTGATCGGCGAGCCCGGCGTGGGCAAGACCGCCATCGTCGAGGGCCTCGCCCAGCGCATCGTGGGCGGCGACGTGCCGGAGGGCCTCAAGGGCAAGCGCCTGCTCGCCATCGACATCGGCGCGATGGTCGCGGGCTCGAAATACCGCGGCGAGTTCGAGGACCGCCTGAAGGCCGTCCTGCGCGAGATCACCGAGAGCGAGGGCGAGATCATCTGCTTCATCGACGAGCTGCACACGCTCGTCGGCGCCGGGGCGGCCGAGGGCGCGGTGGATGCGGCGAACATGCTCAAGCCTGCCCTCGCCCGCGGCGAGCTCCGCTGCGTGGGCGCGACCACGCTGGACGAGTACCGCAAGTACATCGAGAAGGACCCGGCGCTCGAGCGGCGCTTCCAGCCGGTGATGGTCAAGGAGCCCTCGGTCGAGGACACGATCGCCATCCTCCGCGGCCTCAAGGACAAGTACGAGGTCCACCACAAGGTCAAGATCAAGGACTCGGCGCTGGTGGCGGCGGCCGTGCTCTCCCACCGCTACATCGCCGACCGCTTCCTCCCCGACAAGGCCATCGACCTGATCGACGAGGCCTCCTCGCGCCTGCGCATCGAGATCGACTCGCTGCCCGCCGAGCTGGACGAAATCAAGCGGCGCATCATGCAGATCGGCATCGAGCGCGTGTCGGTCGCCCGCGAATCGGACAAGCTCTCCAAGGAGCGTCTGGCCCGCCTCGACGCGGAGCTCGCCGATCTCAGGGAGCAGTACACGCGCCTCGAGAACCACTGGAAGGCCGAGAAGAACGCGATCATGGCCATGGCCAAGGTCAAGGAAGAAGCCGAGGCCGCGCGGCTCGCCATCGAGGACGCAAAGCGTCGCGGCGACCTCGAGAAGGCTTCCCAGCTCCAGTACGGCACGCTGATCGAGCTCGAGCGCAAGCTCGAGTCCGAAAACGCCCGGCTCGCCGAGCTGCAGAAGAACCAGCGCATGCTGAAGGAGGAGGTCGACGAAGAGGATGTCGCCGAGACCGTCGCCAAGTGGACGGGCATCCCGGTGACCCGCCTCCTGGAGGCCGAGGTCCAGAAGCTCGTCCAGATGGAGGAGCGCCTCTCCCGCAGGGTCGTCGGCCAAACCGAGGCCATCGTGGCCGTCGCCAATGCCGTGCGCCGGGCGCGCTCGGGGCTTTCCGACCCCAACCGCCCCATCGGCTCCTTCCTGTTCCTCGGGCCCACGGGAGTGGGCAAGACCGAGCTGGCGCGCGCGCTGGCGGAGTTCCTCTTCGACGACGAACGCGCCATGATCCGCATCGACATGTCCGAGTACATGGAGAAACACACGGTCTCGCGGCTCATCGGCGCCCCGCCTGGTTACGTCGGCTACGACGAGGGCGGGCAGCTGACGGAGGCGGTGCGGCGGCGCCCGTACTCCGTGGTCCTCTTCGACGAGATCGAGAAGGCACACGGCGACGTCTTCAACGTGCTGCTGCAGCTGCTCGACGACGGCCGCCTCACCGACGGTCACGGCCGGACGGTGGACTTTCGGAACACCGTGGTCATCATGACCTCGAACCTCGGCAGCCATCTCTTCCGCGAGGAGCAGGATCCCAAGCGCCTGCGCGCCGAGGTCATGGGCCTGCTCACCCAGTCGCTGCGTCCCGAGTTCCTGAACCGGATCGACGAGATCGTGATCTTCAAGGCGCTCGGGCGCGAGGAGATCGGCCGGATCGTCAAGATCCAGACTGCCTATCTCATGAAGCGCCTGGCCGACAAGCGGATCTCGATCACCCTGACCCCCGCGGCCGAGGAGCTGCTCGCGCGGGAGGGCTACGACCCCGTCTACGGCGCGCGGCCGCTCAAGCGCACCATCCAGCGGCTGATCCAGGACCCGCTGGCCCTCAAGCTCCTGGAGGGCGAGTTCAAGGAGGGCGACGCGGTGGTGGCCGACGCCAAGGGCGGCGAGATCGTCTTCCGCAAGCCGACCGCGCGCTGACGAATCCGTCCGTCGAATCCAAGCCGGGCTCCCCCGCATCCCAACGGGAGACGAGCGAGGGAGGATTCGTGACCGAGACCCCGAAGCGACTCTATTACGGCTGGATCATGCTGGTCGCGGTGGTCTTCGTGATGCTGGCCGGCTCGGGCATACGCGCCGTGTTCGGCGTGTTCATCAAGCCCATCGAAGCGGAGTTCGGCTGGACCCGTGCCCAGCTCTCGGGCGCGGCGGCCTTGTCGCTCTTCGTGCTCGGCGCCGTCGGGCCCATGGTCGGCTGGCTCGCCGACGAGTGGGGTCCCCGGCGCGTCATGCTTCTCTCGACCGCAATCCTTGGCGCCGGCACCTTGCTGTCGTCCTTCGTCGGCCACCTCTGGCAGTTCTACATCAGCGCTGGCCTGCTCATGGCGATGGGCGCAGGCGGATTGGGCATGGCGACCTCGTCCACCGTCGCCGCGCGATGGTTCGTGGCGCGACGCGGACTGATCCTGGGCATTCTCGGGGGCGCCATGTCGGCCGGTCAGATGCTCATCGTCCCGATGGCCATGGTGATCATCCGGTTCTACGGTTGGCGCGCGTCCTTTCTCTGGCTCGGCATCGGGGTCCTGGTGCTGGCCCTGCCCATGATCCTCGCCTTCGTGCGCAACGATCCGGCCGACATGGGGTTGAGGCCGTACGGAGCGGGCACCGCCGCCGGGGCGGCCTTCGGCGGGGTGAAGGACGAGCGGCGCGTGCCCGTGTCGGAAGCCATGGGCGTGCCGGCCTTCTGGCTCCTCGCCGTCACCTTCTTCGTCTGCGGCTACACGTCCAACGGCCTCGTGCTGACCCACCTCGTGCCCCACGCCGCCGAGCACGGCTTCTCGGAGATGCACGCCGCGCAGGCGCT
>JBKPBU010000337.1:0-1743 GCA_046727015.1 Candidatus Methylomirabilota bacterium
CCGGGACCCCGATCCGCCGCGCTCTCCATGCGTCTCATTCTGCCCTCGGGCGCGCCGGGCGCGCGCGGTTTTGTTTACCGCATTTGTCGCGGAGAGCTAGTATCCTTGGTGCGGTCCGACGCGCCGATACGGCGCCGGACAGCCACCCGAGGTGGGGCCACCCGAGGAGGGGCGATGCGTCCTGGCAAGATATTGGTCATTGACGACGACCCCGAGGTCCGCATGGCCACCCGCGATTTTCTGTCGAGCAAGGGGTACGAGGTCGCGGTGGCGGAGGGTGGACGCGAGGCGCTCAGGCTGCTCGCCGCCTCTCCTGCCGACGTCGTGCTGCTCGACGTCGCCATGCCGGACATGGACGGCATGGAGACCCTCAAGCGCATCGTCTCCGCCCACCCGAACATGCCCGTGATCATGGTCACGGCCAACGCCGACATCGAGATCACCTCGAAGGTACTCCAGCTGGGCGCGGCCGACTACGTGCCGAAGCCCTTCGACCTCGACTATCTCGACCAGGCCATCAGCATCCAGCTCTCAGCAGAGCGCTGAAAAGGGCCCATCTGCTTCGTTGGCTCCCTCGGCTGCGGGCTCAACGTAGAGAGACTACGCCTCGCCCGCAGCTCTCGGTCGCCGCCTCGCATCTGGACCCTTTTGAGCGCCCTGCTATGCGGGAGGACCGTCCAGGACGGTGTAGATCTTGACGGGAATCTCCTTGCCCTTCACCGTCACCTCGCCGAGGTAACGCGTCTCGAAGAGGTCCTTCACCTCGAGCCAGGTCGCCTCGCTGATGATGACGGGCACGTTGAAGTCCTTGGTGATGCTCTCGAGCCGCGAACCCAGGTTGATGGTATCGCCGATCGCCGTGTACTCGAGGCGCTGCCGCGAACCGATCGTGCCGACGACGGCGTCGCCGGTATTGATGCCGACGCCGCAGCGGAGACTGCCGCCGTATTTCGCCGCGAAGCGCTCGGCGAGCGGTTCCAGACGCTGCTGGAACTCGAGCGCGGTGCGGACGGCCTGCGCCGGATGGTCGGCCGCCTCGAACGGCACGTTGTACAGCGCCATGATGGCGTCGCCGATGTACTTGTCCACGGTACCCCCGTGCCGGAAGACGGCCTCGGTCATCTCGGTCAGGTACTCGCGCAGGAACGTCACCACCTCTTCCGGCTCCATCTTCTCCGACATCGACGTGAAGCCGCGAATGTCGGAGAAGAGCACGGTCATGCGGCGACGGCTGGCCCCGAGGCCCGCGTCGTCTTTCTGGCGCACGATCTCCTTGACCACGTTCGGTGAGAAAAACCGCGAGAGCCGCCGCTTCTCGAGCTGCTCCTGGGCGAAATTCTTGGCGACGACGCCGACGTACGGGATGATCAGCGCCAGCGGCACCGGCAGGGCGTCCATCCAGAGCCGCTGCCAGCGGAAGGCCGCCTGCGTGCCGGCGAGGTAGGTGAGCGCCGCGCCCGAGACCACGAGAAAGGCGGCGAACGGCCGGAATGCCGTCGCGGCCCATCCTGCCGCGCCGCCCGCCACCATCGCCAGCCCTATGTCGACCCACGCCGGCGCCCGCCGGATCGGAATGCCGGAGAGCAGCGTGTCGAGGATATTCGCGTGGATCATCACCCCCGGCATGTTGCGAAACGGAGCGAAGGGAGTCGGAAACACATCCTGGAGGAGCTGCGTGGTCGCTCCGACCATGACGATCTGCCCCTCGAATACCTCCGGGGGGACCTCTCCGCTGACGACGCG
>JBKPBU010000338.1:0-9814 GCA_046727015.1 Candidatus Methylomirabilota bacterium
GCTCTGGCAGGATCGGCGAGCGGGCCATACGGCGCACACGCGCCGACCCTTCTCCAAGGAGTCCTCGATGACCGTGAAAAGCGCCAGCCCGGACGTGCGCATCCCCGACGTGACCATCACCGACTACGTCCTGCGCCATGCCGCGAGGCTCGGCGACAAGCCGGCTCTCATCGACGCGCCGACGGGTCGTGCCTTGACGTATACGCAGCTCTCGGACGGCGTGCGGCGGGCCGCGGCAGGCCTGGCCAAGCGGGGATTCAGGAAGGGCGACGTCTTCGCGATCTACAGCCCCAACGTGCCCGAGTACGCCGTGATCTTCCTCGCCGTGGCGTCCCTCGGCGGCATCAACACGACGGCGAATCCGCTGTACACGGCTGACGAGCTCGCCAAGCAGCTCGCGGACTCGCGCGCCCGGTTCCTGGTGACGGTGGCGCCCTTCCTCGACAAGGCGCAGGAGGCGGCGAAGAAGAGCGCGGTGGAGGAGATCTTTGTCTTCGGGGCGGCGGAAGGCGCCACGCCCTTCGCCGAGCTCCTCCAGGCGGGCGCGGAGCCGCCGACTGTGCGCATCGACCCGAGAGAGGACCTGGTCGCGCTCCCGTATTCGAGCGGGACCACCGGCCTGCCCAAGGGCGTCATGCTGACCCACCGCAATCTGGTCGCCAACCTGTGCCAATGCGAGGGCATGCGGAACTGGGAGGGCTTCGGCGAGCGGGACGTCGTCATGGCGTTCCTGCCCTTCTTCCACATCTACGGCATGGTCGTCATCATGATGCTGGGACTCGCGGGCGGCAGCACCATCCTCGTCCTGCCGCGTTTCGACTTTCAGGAATTCCTGGCCGCCATCCAGAAGTACCGCGTCACGATCCTGCCCCTCGTGCCGCCTGTCGTGCTCGGCATGGTCAAGCACCCGGCCGTCGCCCAAGCCGACCTCTCGAGCGTCCGCCTGGTCTTCTCCGGCGCGGCGCCGCTCGGGGAAGAAGTCGCGCGCGAGCTCGGCCGCAAGCTCAAGTGCCCAGTCACGCAGGGCTACGGGATGACGGAAGCGAGCCCGGTCACCCACCTGAGCCCGACCACGAACGCGCCGATGAAGCCGGGGTCCGCCGGGTGCGTGGTGCCGAACACGGAGGTGAAGATCGTCGACATCGTCACGGGCGAGGAAGTGCCGCAGGGGAAAGACGGCGAGCTCTGGATCCGCGGGCCTCAGATCATGAAGGGGTACCTCAACCAGCCCGGCGAGACCGCCGCGTGTCTCGACCGCGAGGGCTGGTATCACACCGGCGACGTGGGATACGTGGACGGCGACGGGTTCTTCTTCATCGTGGACAGGACCAAGGAGCTCATCAAGTACAAGGGTCTCCAGGTCGCTCCCGCCGAGCTCGAAGCGCTCCTGGTGACCCATCCGGCGGTGCTGGACGCGGCGGTCGTGCGGAAGGCCGACGAGGAGGCGGGGGAAGTGCCCAAGGCCTTCGTGGTGCTGAAGCCCGACGAGGCGTCGCGAACGACCAGCGCCGAGGCCGTCATGGGCTGGGTGGCGGAGCGCGTCGCGCCTCACAAGCGCATCCGCCACCTGGAGTTCATAGACCAGATCCCGAAGTCGGCATCGGGCAAGATCCTGCGCCGCGTGCTCATGGACAGAGACAAATCGAAGGCTTAGTCGCGGAAGCCCGTCAGCTCCTATCCGCTCCGTCGCGGCTCCTGAGTCATGCCTCGCCCCCCGGCTCTCCCGTGAGGATGTGGGAGGCGTGGTGGAGCACCATGCGCCAGCGGGTGCCGCGCCGCTCGTAGACATTGGTCGCCAGCACCGCGGTGACCGATATATTTCCCTGCGACTGCGACAGGATGTTCTCGGTGCCGGTGACCCAGGCGAGACCGCCCTCGATCTGGACCTGGAGATCCGAGAGCGTGAAGCGGAGCTCGCGGCTGTCCTTGAAGATGGCCTCCCAGGATTGGCGCACGCTATCCCAGCCGCTCAGCAGACCCCAGCCGGGGTGCACGCATCGCACGTAGTCCGCGTGGAGCCAGATCGCCTCCATCGCCTCCAGATCCCGGCTCTCCAGAGCGCGGTAGAAGCGCTCGTTCGTCTCCTGGATCTCCCCGAGCTCGTCTTCTGGAGTCAGGTCGGGCATCTCACGACCAACGAGGCGCCGTCCAGCTCGACGGCCAGGGTCTCGAGTCGCGCGCCGGGGCAGGGGCCCTCCACGCAGAGCCCGGTGTCCTGCTCGAAGATGGCGCCGTGGGTCGAGCAGATCAGGTAACGGCCGTCCTCGGTCAGGAACTCATTCGGCCAGAGGTCGAGCGATGTCCCGGCGTGCGGGCACCGGTTGACGTACGCGTGGTAGCTGCCCTTCACGTTGACGATGAAGCCTTCGACTGTTTTGCCGCGGCGACTCAGACGAAACGTCGCGGTGCGCCCGGGGGCGAGCATGTCGGCGGGACAGCTCCAGGTGCCGGGGTCCTCGGCGGCGGGCTCCACAGATCGGTTCTACCAGAAGGTCTTCGACTCTTCAACGCGCCGCCTCGTCCCGCACCCTCGGACGACCTGGGCCGGCGTGGTAAAATCATCAGGCTATGCTCGCGGTAGACGCGAAAGACCTTACGAAGACCTTCCGGAGCGGATGGCTCGGCCGCCGCCGCAAGGAAGCCCTCACGGGCGCGAGCCTCGAGGTGCCGAGTGGAGCGATCTTCGGCTTGTTGGGGCCCAACGGCGCGGGCAAGACGACGCTGCTCTCCATCCTGGCGACGCTGCTCTTGCCTGACTCCGGCTCGGCGACCATACTCGGCCACGACGTGGTCCGGGAGGCCGGCGCCATACGACGTCGCCTCAACATGGCGAGCGGCAACGCCTCCTTCGTGTGGAGCCTCCGTCCGCCCGAGGTCCTGACCTTCTACGGGGGTCTCTATGGTCTGTGGGGCCGACGTCTGCGAATGAAGGTCGACCAGCTCATGGAACAGTGCGAGCTCGGCCCGTACGCCAAGACCGAGTACAACGCGCTGTCCACCGGGCTCAAGCAGCGTCTGGCGATGGCCAAGGCGCTGCTCAATGATCCGGAGGTGCTGTTCCTCGACGAGCCCACGCTCGGCCTCGACCCGGACGTCTCGATCCGCCTGCGTGCCCAGATCGCCGCGCTCCGGCGCGAGCGGGGGACGACCATCATCCTGACCACGCACTACATGCGCGAGGCCGAGGAGCTCTGCGACGAGATCGCCTTCATCAAGGCCGGGCGCATTCTCGCGCAGGGGACGGCGGACGAGCTCAAGCGGCAAATCCGGATCGGCGACGTCATCTCCCTGCGCCTCGACCCCGCGGTGCCGCAGGGACTGGCCGAGCTGCCGGGCATTCTCCAGGCGCATACGCGCGAGGAGCACATCGACATCACGGTGGACGCGGTGGACAAGCGGCTCCCGGAGATCCTGCGCTGGCTCCACGAGCAGGGAGTGCTGGTTCGCGACTGCCAGGTGCACGAGCCCGAGCTCGAGGAGGTCTTCGTTGAGCTCGCGCGCTGACGCGGTGGTGAGGGAGCGCGAGCCGGAGACGTGGTTCGTCGAGGTGGTGCGGACCTGGGCGTTCGCCCACCGCAACGTGATCATGGCGCGGCGCAACATCTTCTTCGTCTTCGAGCTGACGTTCTGGCCGGGCGTGGCGATGCTCTCCCACGGCCTCCTCACGCGCTTCCTGGCCCTCGACGCGAAGATGACGGCCTTCATCCTCGTCGGCACGGTGGCGCTCTCGACGGTGCAGGTCTGCCAGCTCGACGTCGCCTACGCGGTGCTCTTCGACATCTGGTCGAAGTCCATGAAGCACCAGTTCCTCACGCCCATCGGCATCCGCCACATGGCGGTGGGGTCGTGGCTGGTGGGCGTGGCGAGGGGCGTCGTGGTCTTCACGCTGATGGCGGTGATCGGCAGCTGGGCGTTCGGGTTCGACTTCATCGGCGCCGGCCCGGGCTCGCTGACGCTCTTCCTCCTCGGCTGTTTTCTCTGTTCGCTGATCATCGGGCTCCTGGTCTGCAGCCTCGTCCTGCTCTTCGGGACGCGCGCCGAGACCTCGGCCTGGGCGGCGGTGAACTTCACCCTCATGTTCTCGGGCATCTACTACCCCGTCTCCGTCCTGCCCGGCTGGGCGCAGTCCGTCGCCGCCGGCATCCCGCTGACCTATTTCCTCGACGCCTTCCGTGAGGGCTATGGCTTCGCGCCCCAGTTCGCCCACGCCTGGCTCAAGGGGTTCGCGCTGACCGGCCTCTACGTCGTGCTCGCGCACTGGGCGCTGGCCTCCGCCATCACCCGCTCGCGCCGCACCGGGCTTCTCCTCAAACTCTCGGAGTGACGCCATGACCGAACCCGCGCAGGCCATCCGGCTGGACATCCCGCGCCCCACACCGGAAGTCGTGAAGGGCTTCCAGGGGCTCGCCACCACCGCCATCTCGGACGTCATCGGTCTCTCCTCGGTGATGCGCTACTTCATACATCCCCTCTGGCCCGACATGCCGCGCATCGCGGGGCCGGCCTTCACCGTGCGGACGCCGCACCACGACAACCTCATGCTCCACGCGGCGATCTACCGGGCCGAGCCGGGCGACGTCATCGTCGTGGAGGCGGGCGACGATTCCATGGCGGTGGCCGGCGGCAATGTCTGCGCCATCGCCCGGAAACGCGGCGTCGCCGGCTTCATCGTGGATGGCGTCATCCGCGACATCGGGGAGAGCCGCGCGAACGGCTTCCCGCTCTTCGCGCGCGGCCGCTCGCCCATCCCGGCCGCGAAGGAAGGGCCCGGAGAGATCAACCACCCGATCCGCTGCGGGGGGGTCGTCGTCCACCCCGGTGACATCGTCGTGGCCGACGATGAAGGCATCGTGGTGGTGCCGCTCGCAAAAGCGACGGGCGTGCTGAAGAAGGCGCAGGCCAAGGCCGAGGCCGATGCCCAGATGAGCCTCGAGGCGTGGGAGAAGAACCACCACGCGAGGGTGGACGCCACGCTGAAGGCCAAAGGGTATCTCGGCTAGCTCGTTCGGCGGGGCCTCCTCCCGCCCGGGGCGGCCCTCGAGAACTAGGAGGTCTCGAGCGTCTCCATGAAGCCGGCGATGGCATCCACGTGGACGCCGGTGACGGCCATCTCCGGCGTGTAGACCACCTCGTCGACCCCCCACACCACCGTCCCCTTCGCATCTTTCGTGATGCCCGCCACGTTTTCCAGGAGCCGCGTGATGTTGTCGTTGATGCGCACGGTGTTGGCCTTGAGCGGCGCGGCGAGCCGCCCGTCACGGATGATGAAAGAGTCGCCCACCACGGTGCAGGTGAAGTCGCCCGCGCGGAGCCCGTTGATGGGATACGTGTACCAGATGCGGCCCACGTACAGACCGTGGCGCACGCCCCGGATGAGCTCCTCGATCGAGACGGGGTCGGCGCCTTCGACCACGACGTTGGAGGCGGCGGTGGCGGGCTGGGTGTCGAAGGCGCGGCCGCCGCCCGCGGTATAGCGGAAGCCGTTACGGGCCACGAGCGCCGGCGCGGCGGCGGCCGCGTCCACGCCGAGCTTGTCCTTGATCGCGGGATCGTGGAGAAGTCGCTGCGCCTCGTACCAGCTGGTGAGGACGGCGGTGAGCACGCCGTCCTTGATCAGGTCCGTGCGCCCCGTCGGCAGTCCCTCGCACGTGATGCCCTTGGAGCCCATGAGCCCGGGAAGCGCGCCGTGATCATAGATGCTCAAGCGGCTGGCGGCGACGGACCGGCCGAGCTTGCCGAGAAACGGGGTGCTCGAGGAGTAGAACGCGTCCGCCTCGCAGGAGGGAATGACGAGGTTGTTCATGAGGTCGGCGATGGGCTGGCGGCCGAGAACGACCGTGTAGTCTCCCGACGGCACGCGCTCGCCGCCGATCGCCTCGACGGCCCGCTGCGCGGCCTCCGCGCCCGCCTCCTCGGTGAGATGCGCGAGTCGCGTAGCGGTGGACCAACCCGAGCCCTTGGCGTCCTGCGCTTCGACCATGCCCGTGACGAAGCTCGTGAGCAGCGTGGAGACGTCGGATTGCGGGTCAGGCATGGACGTCGAGGCGATCGCCATGGATTCCTGGAGGATGGTGACGTCGCCGCCCAGGATGAGCCCGAGCTTGCGCAGCCCCGCCTCGCTGCCGGCGAGCTCGGCGAGCCTCGACGAGGCGAGGAAGGCGCCCAGGCCGCCCTGGAGCACCTTCCATCCCGTCTCCACCAGCTGCGCATCGCTGATGGTGAGGAGGGCGGGGTCGTGGTAGTCCACGAGCTCACGCCGCGCTGGTCCGGGTTGCGGGAAAGAGCGGAACTCGGGGTCTCGCACCGCCCCCTGGCGCGCCTTGGCGAGGGCCCGCGCGACCCCAGCGGTCGAAAGATCGCTGGGCTCCGATCCGAAGCCGATCAGGATTCCCTCGGGCGAGTCGAGAGCGACCTGGATGCCGATGCCGTAGGTTTCCGCGCTCTTGGGCTCCTCGACGCCGTTGCAGGGAATGTGCGACGTGTAATTGAGGCGAGTCAGGAGCGTGCGGTTGTCGGCGGCGAAGACCTCGGCTTCTCTCACGCCGCCCTGGGCGCGCACGAATGCGAGTGCCTCGCGAACCGCGCGCGCGAGGAGGGCGGCGCCGGGCACTACGACCGCCGCCCCGCCGTCGCGGCCGTCGGGTATCCCTTCTCGTGCCAGCCGGGGATGCCCTCGTCGAGGATCACCATGTTCCGGTAGCCGGCGGTGTAGAGGATCTCGTTGGCCCCCCGGGCCAGCGTGTGGGGGCACGCTCAGTAGAGGACGACGAAGTCCTTGCGCGAGATCTCGGCGAGGCGCGCCGGGAGCACGCCGAGCGGGATGTTGACCGCCCCCTTGATGTGGAGGTCGTCGTACTGGGCCTGATCGCGCACGTCGATGAACGTGACACGCTGGCGCCGGTCGAGCATCGCCTTGGCCTCGTCCACCGAGATGAATTTCTCGGGCACCGGCGGATTGCCTGCCGGCGCGGGGGCGGCCCACGCCATGACGACTGCCAAGAGCAGGATCGAGAGGAGGCGCTTCATCAGGCCCGCCCTCCCGTGATGACGGCGCGGCTCCGCATGGTGGGGCCGCCGTTGCCGAGTCTCTTGGTCTGCATGGGCTGTCCCTTGCCGCAGTTGGGAATGGGATAGAGGCGGAAGTCGCGGCCGACCGCGTCCACCTTCAGGAGGTAGTCGCGGCTGTCGGCCATGATGCCGCCGTCCCGGTAGAGCCGGCCGAGGCGGCCGTGCTCGATCTCGTAGACCTTGCGCGCCGAGATGCGGAAGTTCTCCCGGCTCTCGGCGATCGACGGCGTCTTGTGGCCGACGAGGTAGAAGCCCCGGTCCACCTCGCCGATGATGTCCGCCGGGTCGCGGTCGCCTTCGCCGAAGACGGTCGTCGACATGCGGATCAGCGGGATCAGCGGAGCCTCGGTGGCCTTCCAGTGCCCATTGGGCTCGCCCCCGAAGATGGCCGCCGTCTGGCGGCTGTTCATGAAGCCCCGGAAGATGCCGGCGTCGATATGGGTCACGCGACGGGCCGGCGTGCCCTCGTGGTCGTACTCGTAGTGACCGTAGCCGGGCAGGGCTGGATCGGAGTACGCGGTGACGAGCGGCGAGGCGACCCGCTTGCCGACCTGCGTGTCGTCGAGCCCGCGCAGCAGCCACGAGCGCCCGGCGTAGGCGGTCTCCATCTTGAGACCGCGATCCAGCTCCACGGGGTGCCCGATGATCTCGTGGGACAGGAGCGTGTTGTAGTGAGGGTCCGTGACCACGGTGGTCTCGGCGTCGAGCGTCGAGAGCGCCGGCGCCTCGCAGAGCTCCACGGCATCGCGCGCGATGGCGAGGGCGAAGTCGGGGAAGGGCGGAAAGGACATCTGCGGGTCCGCCACGCCGCGAAGGAGAATCTCCCAGCCGCGCTGGTGTCCGAGGACGTCGTAGATCTGCTGGCTGTTGCCGTCGCCGTTGGCAACGACGTAGCACAGGCCCTGCGTGAGCGCGATGGCCTGGTCGATGAGCGCGCCCTCCGAGGAGGCGAAGAGCTCGCGCGCGAGCTGTGTCGTGGCGGAGATGTAGTTGTAGCCGAGCGCCGGATGCACGGCCTTGACCCGGCGCGAGATCTCCCGGGTGAACCGGACCATCTCGCCCATCTCGACCCGTCTCGGGTCCATCTCGAAGACGGCGGGCACCGTGTCCTGGCACACGCGCACCGGATGCAGCCGGGTGTCGGCGAGGGACTCGCCGAGCGGGCCGAACTTTCCGCGCGCCTGCGTCTTCCAGTCGGCATTGGCGATGGCCCGCCGGTACGCGGCCTCGAGCCCCTCGTCGAGGATGCGTTCGAGCCGTGGGATGTCGGCCTCGCCGAGTCCCCGCCCGAAGTAGCCCGGCGCGGCCATGCCGTCTCCCGCGAGGACGCGGACGCCGAAGCCCAGGATCGCGTCCTCGCCGGCGCCCTTGGAGTCGCCGTTCTCCGCGGCCGCGTACTTGCCCTCGATCGCCTCGAGGCGCACGTCGGCATAGCGGAGGTGGGCGCGCGACCGGGCGCGGGAAGTCACGAGGTCGCGCACCATGATCGCCACCTGCGGGATGAGATCCGTGCTGATAGGAGTCGTCATGCTGGGCCCCGCGCTCAGAGGGCCTGGAAGAGCTCGACCCAGACAGACTCGCCCGCGGCGACGTCGCCTCGCTCTTCCTCGATGACGATGAAGCAGTTGGCGGCGGTCATCGAGGTCAGGATGCCGGAACCCTGGGGGCCAGTGGTGCGCACCTCCCAGCGGTCGTTGTCGTAGGACAGGATGCCGCGCTTGAACTCGCGCCGGCCGGTCTTCTTTCCCATCGGCTCGAGCGCGGTGGCGCGGAAGGGCCGTCCGAAGAGCTCCCGGCGACCCGCGAGCTTCCACAGCGCGGGCCGAACGAAGAGGTGGAAGGTGAGCATCGACGCGACCGGGTTGCCCGGCAGGCCGAAGAAGTGCGCGGGGCCGATGCCGCCCACGGCGAGCGGCCGCCCCGGTTGCATGGCGACCTGCCAGAAATCGATGCCGCCCGCCTGCTGGAGCACGGCCTTGACGAGGTCGTAATCGCCGACCGAGACGCCGCCGGAGGTGAGCACGACGTCGGCGTGCTCGGCCGCTCTCAGCAGGCGCGCGTGGAGCTCGCCGAACTGGTCGGGCACGATGCCGTCGTCCACCACCGTCGCGCCCGCGTCCTCGACGAGACCACGGAGCGAGAAGCGGTTCGAGTCGTAGATCTGTCCCGGCTTGCGGACGCTCCCGGGCTCGGCAACTTCGTCCCCCGTGGAGAGGATGGCGACGCGCGGTCTCTGGCGCACGAGGAGCTGGGCCAGGCCGAGCGAGGCGGCGACGCCGATCTCCTGCGGACGGAGCACTCCGCCTGCCGCCAGCACCACGTCGCCGGCCTGGACGTCTTCGCCGCGATGCCGCGTATTCGCGCCGGCCGCCAGGCTTCCGACGATCACGAGGCCGTCGCGGCGCTCTACCACCTCCTGCGGAAATACCGTGTCGGCGCCGGCGGGCATGGGCGCGCCCGTCATGATGCGGAGAGCCTGACCCGGGCGGAGTGTGCCGGCGAAGACCGATCCCGCCGCCAGCTCGGCCACGACCTCGAGCGCGCGCGTGCCCGAAGCGGGGATGTCGGCCGACGCGACGGCATAGCCGTCGACGGCGGAGTTGTCCGTGGGGGGCACGTCCATCCCGGCGCGCACGTTTTCGGCGAGCACGCGGCCGAGCGCAGCAGCCAGGGGCAGGAGCTCCGGCGGGACCGGAGTGGCGATGCGCTCCAGGATGTGAGCCTGGGCGTCCCGGACCGAGATCAT